>NZ_SGPH01000014.1:0-203384 GCF_004208915.1 Pseudoalteromonas sp. CO342X | reverse complement strand
TATTGGAAGTGAATTCAACGCAGTTAGCGCTAAAACTGGCTGCTAGAAAGGCATTAATTATCCGCAGCTCAGGTTATATTACTTAAGTTAATCTCTCGGCAAGGTTTCAAACGCCAGCACTTGCTCTAATTTTTCATCCCACTTCGCTTTACTCGCGATAAATAGGTGTGCCGTTGGCGTAAGACTCGGCGCATCATCTAAGCTACCGGCAGGTACCACTAAACCAACAGGCTGCTGGTTTGGTACTGCGGAACCACAAAAAGCGCAAAAGGCTTTAACGTGCTTAGTATTCGGTAAAGTAAAGCGGGTTATCAACTTTTCGCCCGCGAGCCAAGTTAGCATTGCATTTTGAAAAAATAAATTCGCAGCATGTGCGGATCCTGTGTCTTTTTGACAATATTCACAATGACATAGATAAAAGCCCTGCACGTTGCCCTCTACAAGATATTTAACCTGACCACACAGACAACTACCAGCAAACATCTCTTTCATTTGCATCTCCTTATCAAATACAAAAACACCAGCTCACTAGGCTGGTGTTTTAAAAAGCTTAAATTACTTTCTTCTTGGGGTTTTGACCCTTTGATTATGCTTTTTCACTGCTTTGCGGATCTTATTAATTTTCGCGCGCTTGTCTTTACGCTTTTCTGGCATGACCGACAACTTAGTTTGCTGCTCGGCTCTCATGCTTACCGATTTACGTAAGTAGTTAACATCTTCTAATTTTAATTCTTCCCATCCACCTTGTGGCAAGCGTTTGTTAAGCTCCAATTTACCATAACGGATACGGATCAAACGCGACACTTCAACCTCTTGCGACTGCCAAAGACGCCTGACTTCACGATTACGCCCTTCGGTCAGTGTTACGTTGAACCATTTATTCAGACCTTCACCACCAAGTGGCTTAATCTTAAGGAATTTTGCAGGACCGTCTTCTAGCTCAACGCCTTTGGTTAATGTACGCAACGTTTGATTTGTTACTTCACCAAATACCCGGGCAGAATATTCACGTTCGACTTCGTATTTTGGATGCATCAAGCGATTAGCTAGCTCACCATCATTGGTAAAGAGTAACAGGCCTGATGTATTGATATCTAATCGCCCAATAGCTATCCAGCGGTCACCATCTAACTTTGGTAGCCTATCGAATACAGTACGACGACCTTGAGGGTCGCGACGAGTACACAGCTCACCTTCTGGCTTATGATACATAAGTACGCGACAGATGCGCTCTTCTTGCTGCTCTATTTTAACAATATGTCCATCTACACGGATCACCGAAGTCTCTTCCACTCGGTCTCCTAGCTTGGCAACTTTTCCATCTACACTTACGCGGTTAGACTCAATATACTTTTCCATTTCGCGTCTTGAGCCAACGCCAGCTCTTGCCAATACTTTTTGTAGTTTTTCACTCATTCAGATGGTTCTCTCACAGAAGGATCGTTTAATAACTGTTCTATTTTCTCATTATGTTGTTCAGGTAATCGAGGTAATTCTCCAAGGCCAGATAATGAGAAGTAATCTAAAAATTGTTTTGTCGTTGCATACAATGCAGGCTTACCCGGTACCTCTTTGTAACCCACCACTTTTATCCACTCGCGATCTATCAAGCTTTTGATAATATTAGAACTCACGGTAACCCCGCGAACTTGCTCTATTTCACCTCGAGTGATTGGTTGTCGGTAAGCAATCAATGCCAAAGTCTCAAGTGTAGCACGTGAGTATTTTGGTGCTTTTTCCTGCCACAGTTTACTTAGCCAAGGGCTCAAGCTCGGGCAAGCTTGAAAACGGTATCCGGTACCAACCTCAACCAGCCTTACACCGCGAGTTTGATAATGATTTACCAGTGTTTCCAGTGCCTGATCAATACGCGGTGATGACACGCTGATATCTTCCAGCACAGTTTCTTTTAAGCGCTTTTTAGATAACGGCTTATCTGAAACGAAAATCGCTGCTTCAACCAATTCAACCAGTTGTTCATCGCTAACGCGTCTTTTCATATTTTATGCTTGAAGATAAAAATGCGGAGTATAGCAGAGGCTGCAGCCATCCCCTAGCCTTTTAAATGCAGGTAAATCGACGCTGCCGTTGCTGACTGAATATAGTCAACCAATTGCTCCTTAATGAGTTCGAGCATGGCAATAAAAGTAACCACCACACCACTGCGCCCTTCGTCCAAGGTAAAGAATCGCGCAAATTCTACCGGCTTATTCTGTTCTCGTAGCAATTGCAATATAAAACTCATACGCTCTCGAGTCGAAAGTGCTTCTGCGGATATATGATGGTGCTCAAAAGTCTTGGCTCTAGCCATCACTTCCGACAGCGCCAAAAGTAATTCCCTCAGTTCAATGTCTGGGAATTCTGGCTCATTGTCGGTACTACTGTCTACCAGCGCATGAGCGACAAAGATATCACGCTCAACACGAGGGATCTCATCTAAATTCTCAGCGGCTTGCTTAAATTGCTCGTATTCCTGCAAGCGTCTCACCAGCTCTGCTCTGGGGTCTTCCTCTTCCTCTAACTCTTCGTGTTTTGGTAGTAGCATTCTTGATTTTATTTGTGCCAGCAAAGCTGCCATCACTAAGTATTCACCCGCAAGTTCGAGCTGCATGTCCTTCATCATTTCAACGTACTGAACATACTGCTGAGTAATACTAAAAATCGGTAATTCTAGAATATCTAATTTATGTCTTTTAATAAGATAAAGCAGTAAGTCCAACGGGCCTTCAAAGGTCTCTAAGATAACTTCTAGGGCTTCGGGGGGAATATAAAGATCTTCCGGCTTTTCAATTACCGCTTCACCGTGTAAAAAAGCCAGCGGTAATTTCTGTTGGAGTGCTTCTGTCATCTCAACATGCGTTATTCAAAAGGCGATGTATCGCCACAGCCACGACGCAAAATTTCAATGGTGTCTTCAGACATATCAATAACTGTGGTTGCTTGCTCGATTAAATAGCCACCATGAATTATTAAGTCTACGTGCTTCTCAAGACGCATGCGGATATCATCGGGGTCAGACTCAGTAAACTGCTCTCCTGGCAAAATCAAAGAGCATGACATCAAAGGTTCACCCAGCGCTTCCAACAACGCGCAAGTAATTGGGTTATCAGTCACACGGATCCCGATGGTTTTTTTCTTCTCATTGAGCAAACGACGAGGAACTTCTTTCGTCCCTTTAAAAATAAACGTGTACGGACCGGGCGTATTATTTTTAATCATCCTAAACATTTGATTATCGACACGGGCATAGGTCGAAAGCTCCGACAGATCGCGGCATAAAAGAGTGAAGTTATGGTGCTTTTCAATGCCGCGGATCCGCTCTATCCGCTCCTTAGCTTGCTTATTACCGAGGTTGCAACCAATGGCATAGCCGGAGTCGGTTGGAAACACCACCACGCCACCTTGTTCAATAATATCAGCCGCTTGGCGAATTAAACGCGTTTGCGGGTTATCTGGGTGAATATGAAAAAATTGGCTCATAAGCTTATTCCTCTTTGCCTCCCCAATGACGCCAAACTCCTTGACAATCTTTAGGTAAATACAAGTTACGACCAAGGTCGACCCAAGGCATTGGGAAGTGGAAATCTGACCCTTGGCTTGCTAACAATTCAAACTCTTGACTTAGTCGCCCCAAAAATTGGCGCTCAGTAGGCGCTTGCTGCGGCTGTGCAACTTCCATTGCAGCTCCCCCAACCGCTTTAAACTCAGCAATTAACTTTCTTAACCACTTATTCGACATCTTATATCGAGCAGGGTGTGCCAATACACTTACTCCACCCGCTGCGTGAATAGCGGTAACGGCCGTTTGTATATCGCACCATTGACTTGGCACATACCCAGTTTTACCACGTGCTAAAAATTTATTGAAAACGCTTTGCACGTTTTTAGCCACGCCCCGCTCAACCAGCACTTGAGCAAAATGCGCTCTGGTGATCTGCGCCGTTTGGGCAAGTGCAAGGGCATCTTCGTAGACATGTTCATAGCCCTTTTTGGCTAATCGCTCGCCGATTTCTTTTGCTCTGGCTTCTCGCTTTTGCTGCTGCTCGTGCAGCAACTTCGTCAATGCTTCATGCTCAGGGTCAAAATTTAATCCAACAATATGGATCTCAAAGCTTTCCCACTTTGTGGAAATTTCAACACCATTAATAAGCTCTAAAGTGAGATTATTTTGGCTAATGTAGTCTCGGGCAGGCTGGATCGCATCTATCGTGTCATGATCTGTAATTGCAAGAATATCAACGCCTTTTTCCGTTGCTCGCTCAAGCAATTCAGCAACAGCTAAGCGGCCATCGGAAAAAGTAGTATGGCTGTGGAGGTCATATTTAATCAAAATGTATTAACTATCTCTATGAATTATCAACGTTTTGATTATATCACAAGTTAACTGATACGACCTTAGGTTATTTTCTGATATTTGCCCTTGACACTTGTAGCAAGAATAGGGTTTACTGTAGCTAATTTAGATTAAACAACGAAATATTCACAAATGAACAAACAAATTCAAAAAAACATTTGGTGGTGGCACTCGAACTAAGCGGGTGTGTTTCGTTATATCTACGATTTATCAACCCGCGCAATGTCGCGGGTTTTTTTATACTTTTTAGAGGCTTATATGAACAACAATATCACAGTAAACACAATTTGGTGGTGGTGGATGCCCTAGCGGGACGGTATTGTTGTGTCTGAACAATAACCCCCGCAGAGCTCAGCTTTCGGGGGTTTTTTATTTTCTAAACAGAATATCTAGAAATTAAGAGGAATGAGGTTTGATTTTTAGTCATATAACGACCACACCAGGTGAGGTCACCAGCATAAGACAAAGGCGCGATTATATTGCCAGCCCACTGTCTTTATACGCAGGTTTAAACAAAACAAACTCGTTACTGCTCGAATCAGCAGAAATAGAGTCTAAAGACAATGTGAAAAGCATCGTGCTTGTGGATAGTGCGATTCGATTCGAATGCAATGGCGCCCAAGTCATTGCCAAAGCCTTGTCTAACAATGGTGCTCAGTTGCTACCGTACCTTGCGCAAAAGGTCACTAATTGTGACGTGATCCTCAATGATAATACCTTGACGCTCACGTACAACGCATTGGAAAGTAACATTGATGAGCATACAAAACTAAAAGCGGATAACGCCTTTAGTGCGCTCAGAACCTGTATCAATGAAATTAAACGTAACTCAGATACGCCGTTTTCCGTCTTTTTAGGTGGAGTATTCGCCTATGATATGGTGGCAAACTTTGAGCAACTTCCTGAAGTACCAGATGGGGACAACGACTGTCCCGACTATGTTTTCTATCTCGCTGAAACCTTAGTTGTGATCGATCATCAAGCACGAACTACTGAGCTCATTGGTAATGTTTTCAATGGCCCTGAGGTTCACGCCAATTGTTTTGAAGTAGGCAAACAGCTAGAAGAGCTAAACAGTCAGTGTGACCAAATCACTGAATTTCAGTTTGAGCCACAAAGTGGCAGTGCAGACGTCAAAGTCAATGTGAGTGACGACGAATATTGTCAACACGTTGAAAAGTTGAAAACCAACATTATCAACGGTGACATCTTTCAAGTCGTTCCCTCTCGCACTTTTTCACTTCCTTGCCATAACTCACTCGCCGCCTATAAACAGCTCAAACTACAAAATCCTAGTCCCTACATGTTTTATATGAAGGATGAACGTTTTGTACTATTTGGCGCATCTCCAGAGTCGGCGCTCAAATATTGTGAGCAGAGTAACCAAGTTGAAGTCTATCCCATCGCGGGGACGAGACCACGAGGTAAGTTTGCTGATGGTAGTATCAATCCAGATTTAGATAGTCGCATTGAGCTTGAGCTGCGCAACGATCAAAAAGAGCGTGCTGAGCACCTTATGCTGGTTGACCTTGCTCGTAACGATGTCGCACGGATCAGTATTGCAGGTACTCGACACGCAAAAGAATTATTGAAAGTGGACCGCTACTCACAAGTCATGCATTTAGTATCACGCGTCGTTGGCCAATTAAAGCCGGATTTAGATGCGCTTCACGCCTATCAGGCTTGTATGAATATGGGCACTCTCGTCGGCGCACCAAAAGTTAAAGCCGCAGAACTTGTTCGCCATACAGAAAAGCAGCGTCGTGGTAGTTACGGCGGAGCGGTAGGTTATTTGATGGGCAATGGCGCGATGGACAGCTGCATCGTAATTCGCTCCGCGTTTGTAAAAGATAACGTTGCTTACGTGCAAGCGGGTGCGGGTGTTGTGTTTGATTCAAATCCACAAAGTGAAGCAAATGAAACCAAAGCTAAAGCCATGGCAGTGATTAAAGCAGTACAGTCCACGTATGAAGGAGCAAACCATGACTAAGGTATACTTTTTAGATAATTTTGATTCTTTCAGTTATAACCTTGTGGATGAGCTTAGTTTGCTAGGGCTCGATTTGATCGTTTATCGTAACAATCTCTCTGCCGAAACCATTTTCAATAAAATGTGTGCAGAGGTTGATCCAGTGATATTAGTTTTATCACCTGGACCTGGCGCGCCATCGGAAGCAGGCTGTTTGCTCGCGTTAATTGAGCTATGTAAAGGTAAATTCCCCATGCTTGGGATTTGCCTCGGTCAACAAGCCCTAACCCAAAGTTATGGTGGTGAAGTTGGCAAAGCGGGTGAGACGGTACATGGCAAATCTTCTATTATTGAAGCGGATGAGCATCCGGTATTTGCCGGACTTGGGACGCAATTCCCCGTGGCGCGTTATCACTCTTTGATGGCAACAAGCGTACCACCAGCACTGCAAGTGATCGCGAGATATCAGGCCATTCCGATGGCTATCTATCACAGTGAACACAAAGTGATTGGCTATCAATTTCACCCAGAATCAATATTGACCCCCAATGGCGCTCAGCTATTACAACAAAGTATCGCGTACCTTAGCGCTTAGGAGATCAGGATGGAAAAGTTACAACCTCTATTACAGCAACAAGATTTATCGTTCGACGCCGCCAAATCCTTGTTTAGCGATATTATGGCTGGACAACTGAGCGACATCGAACTTACCGCAGCGCTGCTTGCGCTAAAGTTTAAAGGTGAAACAGCGGCGGAAATAGCCGGAGCAGCTCAGGCTATGCGTGATCATGCCACCGCATTTGACAAGCAAGACCTACTCGCAGCAGACAGCTGTGGTACAGGTGGCGATGGCACAAATACCATCAACGTGAGTACCACCGCCGCCATTGTCGCCGCAGCATGTGGTATTAATATGGTCAAACACGGTAATCGCAGCGTGAGCAGTAAATCAGGTTCCGCGGATTTACTAAAAGCACTTGGGATCAACATTGATATGACCCCCGCACTTGCAGAAAAGTGCTTAGCAGAGACCGGCTTTACCTTTTTGTTTGCACCGCATTACCACGCTGGTGTAAAGCATGCCATGCCGGTTCGCACGCAACTAAAAACACGCACGATATTTAATATTCTCGGGCCATTGGCAAACCCAGCTAAGCCTGAGGTGCAATTACTCGGCGTTTACGACCCTGCCCTTGTTTTACCCATGGCTGAAACGTTAAACCGCTTAGGTACGAAACGAGCGATGGTAGTTCACGGTAGTGGCACAGATGAAATTGCCCTACACGGCGAAACGCTAGTCGCAGAAGTAAAGCATGGTGAAGTGACGCAATACACCGTTACCCCAAGCGATTTTGGACTAGAAAACTATTCACTTGAATCTATTGCTGGTGATACGCCAGAATATAACGCGAAAGCGAGCCTTGCGATTTTAAATGGTGAAGGCGAAGCTGCACACAATGCAGCGATCATTGCAAACGTTGCAGCCTTGTTGGTATTAACCAATAAGGCGTCAGATTTTAAAACCGCAAGCCAACAAGTACGCGAAGTGCTTGCAAGCAAAAAAGCCATGACAACCTTGGCTAACATTGTAGAGGTGAGTAATGGCTAATGTATTAGAAAAAATTGTTGCCGATAAAGTCGAAGAATTAAAAGCGCGTAAGGCGCAGCGTCCGTTAAGTGACTTTATCGACGAAGTAACCCCCACCACGCTTAACTTCACCGCTGCGTTGGCGCAAGCTGGGACACAATTTATTTTAGAGTGCAAAAAGGCGTCACCTTCAAAAGGCCTTATTCGCTCACATTTTGATTTGACTGAAATTACCAGTGTTTATCGTAAGTACGCGACATGTATTAGTGTACTGACCGACGAAAAATACTTTCAAGGCAGTTATGAATACCTCGCCACGGTGAGAAAGCTGGTTGATCAGCCTCTGATCTGTAAAGACTTCTTTATTGATGAATACCAAGTTTATCTCGCCCGCTTACACGGTGGCGATGCCATTCTTTTGATGTTGTCTGTATTAAATGACGAAGAGTATTTGGCACTAGTGAGCGTGGCCAAATCACTTAATATGTCGATTTTGACGGAAGTAAGCAACGAAGAAGAAGTGACAAGAGCGCTTGCGTTAGATGCTGAACTTATCGGTATTAACAACCGTGACCTCAGAGACTTATCAACGGATTTAGCAACAACAGAGAAACTAAGAAAGTTAATCCCCGAAGACAAAGTGGTGATTTCAGAGTCTGGCATATACACGCACCGCGATGTGAAACGCTTATCACCGATTTGTGACGGTTTTTTGGTCGGCAGTTCATTGATGGCTGAGCAAGACTTGGAACTTGCTTGCAGACGCTTGATTTTGGGCGAAAACAAAGTGTGTGGTCTTACTCGAAGCCAAGATGCGCAAGCAGCTTATGAAGCTGGAGCGGTATACGGCGGTCTTATCTTTTATCCAAAATCGCCTCGTTATGTCGACATTGATTGTGCGAAGGCCGTCGCCGATAGCGCACCGCTCAAGTACGTTGGTGTGTTCGTTAACGCACCGCTTGAGCAAGTTGCAGAGTATGCGCAAATATTAAAACTGAGTGCAGTGCAATTACATGGCAACGAAGATGAATTGTACATCGATACCCTGCGAAAACAACTTCCAGTGACCTGTCAAATTTGGAAAGCACAAGGTGTGGACACAACACTGCCAAGCCCCTTCGCTGGCGTAGACAAGCAATTGTACGATACCAAAACCGACACTGCATTTGGTGGCACGGGACAAGTGTTTGATTGGCAGCTATTAAATCGTAGTTCGAGCAATTATATGTTGGCTGGCGGCCTAAACCCCGACAATATTCACGGTGCCGTTAATATAGGTGCCGATGGTCTTGACCTAAATTCAGGCGTTGAGCAATCGCCTGGTAAAAAATGCGCTCAAAAAATCGCTAACGCGTTTACACAAATTCGAAAATATTGAGGTGGACATGAGTAATTCAGCTTATTTTGGTGACTTCGGAGGCATGTTTGTGCCCGAGTTACTCGTACCTGCGTTAAAGCAGTTAGAACAGGAATTTTATAAATCACAAAAAGACCCAGAATTTCAGCAGGAGTTTTATCAACTTTTGAATGAATTTGCGGGTCGCCCAACACCACTGACCAAGACACGCAACTTAGTTAAAAACCCTAAGGTCAAACTGTACTTAAAGCGTGAAGATTTACTTCACGGTGGTGCACACAAGACCAACCAAGTGTTAGGTCAAGCGCTCTTAACCAAACGTATGGGTAAAAAAGAAGTCATTGCTGAAACCGGCGCTGGACAACATGGTGTTGCAACCGCCCTAGCCTGCTCCTTACTCGGCTTAAAGTGCCGGGTATACATGGGGGCTAAAGATGTTGAGCGTCAGCAACCAAACGTATTTAGAATGCGTTTGATGGGTGCGGAAGTTATCCCAGTTACCGCTGGCTCAGGCACATTAAAAGACGCGGTAAATGAAGCATTACGTGACTGGTCTGCAAACTACAAAACGGCACATTATTTACTCGGAACGGCTGCAGGCCCTCATCCATTCCCGACGATTGTCCGAGAGTTCCAAAAAATGATTGGTGAAGAGGCGAAACAACAAGTACTAAAAGCGGAAGGTCGTTTGCCAGATGCGGTTATCGCTTGTGTGGGCGGCGGCTCAAATGCTATTGGTATGTTCGCAGACTTTATTGATGAAAAAGACGTTAAGTTAATCGGGGTGGAACCGGCTGGTAAAGGCCTAGATACCGATGAGCACGGCGCTGCACTATGTAAAGGAAGTAAAGGCATCTTGCACGGCGCCTATACCTATATCATGCAGAACAAAGATGGCCAAATTGAAGAATCTTACTCTGTTTCAGCAGGTCTTGACTACCCAGCTGTTGGTCCACAACACGCCTACCTTCATGAAACAGGCCGCGCGCAATATGTTGGTATTACCGACACTGAAGCATTAAATGCCTTTCAAGCGCTTGCTAAACACGAAGGTATTATTCCAGCCCTAGAGTCAAGCCATGCTCTGGCATACGCACTAAAATATGCAGAAGCGCAAACCGAAGAAACGGTGATTGTTGTTAACTTAAGTGGTCGCGGAGACAAAGACTTAGCTCACGTCCACCAGGTACTGTCTGAGCGAGGTGAACTATGAGACGTTATGACGCGATGTTCGCGCACTTAAATGAAAAAAACCAAGGTGCATTTGTTCCTTTCGTGACGATTGGCGATCCCAATAAGGCTCTCAGTATTGAGATCATTAAAAGTCTGATTGACGGTGGTGCTGATGCATTGGAGCTCGGTATTCCGTTTTCAGATCCCATTGCCGATGGCCCTGTTATTCAAGCAGCTAACATCCGTGCATTAAAGCAAGATGTTAACACCCAAGACTGTCTTGAGATCATCGCTGAAATTCGTCGTTACAACAGTGATATTCCAATTGGTTTGTTGCTTTACTCAAACTTGATTTTTGCTCGTGGTATTGAGCAGTTTTATCAAGACGCCAAAACTGCGGGTGTGGATTCTATATTAGTTGCTGATGTGCCACTGCACGAAGCCAAACCGTTTAGGCTCACTGCAATGGCAAATGATATTGCGCCAATTTTCATTGCCACACCGAATGCCTGCGATGATACGTTACGAGAATGCGCCACCCGAGGTCGTGGCTATACTTATTTACTTTCGCGTGCAGGCGTGACTGGTACAGAAACGACGGCACAAATGCCGGCAACAGAGATGATCACCAAACTTATCGAGTATCATGCTGCGCCGCCACTGCTAGGGTTTGGTATTTCTGAACCGGAGCATGTAAAGCATGCGATTAGCTCAGGTGCAGCAGGTGCGATAAGTGGCTCTGCGGTGGTGAAAATCATCGAAAAACACTTAGATGATCCTAGCACTATGTGCTTTGAGCTAAAAACCTTTGTTGCGCGAATGAAAGCTGCAACGCAAAAGTAATATTACTTTCAAGCCAGTGTTAAACACTGGCTTTTCTTAGAATTAACGCAAGTTATCTTTTAAGGCTTTAGCAGGCTTAAACAATACCTTGTTTTGTCCCTCAATGGTGATGGTCTCACCTGTTTGAGGATTACGTCCTTGCTTTGGGGGATGATAACTTAACGCGAATGTCCCAAGTCCATTAATTTGCATCTGATCGCCTTCTGACAAGCGCTTTTTAGTGGCCTGTAAAATGACATTTAACACCGCCTGTGAATCTTTCTTTGTTAATCCACTAATTTCCGCCATTTTTGTAACTAAATCGCTCTTATTCATGCAAATACCTCTGAACCATTGAATGAGCGCAGCAGGCTATGGGTTTCATCAAAGAAAGTCAATGTTGATGTTCTCGCCGTATCTTGGTAAAACCCTTACAACCAACTTTGTTAGGATAAAAAATGTCATTTTTAATTGAGTACTTACCGCTCATCTTATTTTTTGCGGTTTATAAGTTTGTCGATATTTTTTGGGCAACGGGTGTGCTAATCATTGCCTCTCTTATACAGGTCACACACCAATACATCACTAAGCGCGAAGTCGCAAAACGTCATTGGGTATTCTTAGCGATTGCGTTGATCCTTGGTGGGATGACGATTTTCTTCCATGATGAGCAGTTTATTAAATGGAAAGCCACGATTATTTATGCCATTTTAGGTGCGGCACTACTCATATCTAGGTACCTGTTTAATAAAAACTTGGTAAAAGGCGCACTCGAAGGCGTGTTAAAGTCAGTTGCTGAGAAGGAGAAAAGCGAGATTGATATTGATTTACCAGCCAAAGACTGCGACCAATTAAATCTATTTTGGGCAGTATTACTTTTCTTCATCGCAGGCCTAAACCTTTACGTTGCGTACCACTTCTCTCTTGATTTTTGGGTGAACTTTAAAGTCTTTGGTTTAATTGGGATCACCTTCGTTGCACTCCTCTTTACCATGTTTAAAATTCAAAAATATTTACCTGAAGAGTAACCATTCAAGGTTCATCTGCAGCTGCTATAGTTAACGAGTGAGAGCTAACTATAGCGGCTTGTAGCCGCCAAATATTTTGGGGAACTAGCCTTGAACGCAAGCCAATACCGGTGGTGTGAACTCGTATTTGTATTCTTTGTCCTGCCCATTGTCGCTTATCAATTCCGTGATCACCTCAACAATTGGCTTTTTCCAGCACTGATCATTTTAATGGCAATCTGTACCCATTTACTACTAACCGATCCCCATTTCAAACGCTTTAGATTAACCAGTTTGGGGGAGTTTTCGTCCGTCAAAAAGCGATTATTTACCACGTTTTTCGCAGGTGCAATGTTTTCAGCCGTGCTCTATGGTTTAGTTAGTCAAGGAAATTGGTTTTCCCTACCGCTCAATTCCCCCAGCGACTGGTTATTATTATTAGTTGCTTACCCTATTCTTTCCGTCTTACCACAAGAGTTAATTTTTAGGAGCTACTTCTTTCATCGCTATAAAAGGATTTTACCAAATAAAAACAATCGAGTTTTGCTAAGTGCATTAGTGTTTGCGCTTGCTCACTGCATCTATGACAACTGGATAGCCGTGGCGTTATCTTTTGTTGGAGGGCTACTATTTTCTTATACCTACGCCCATAGTCGTTCGCTTGCGGTGTGTGTGTTAGAGCATAGCCTGTGGGGACTGTGGATGTTTACAATAGGAATTGGGCAGTACTTAGATTCGGGCGTAAAATTTTAGTGGCTTAGTGGAGAATAAACATCGGCGCATTAATACGCCGATGTCATCATGCCCAAAACGAATGTCTTGTCGCTAGAAGCCAAAGATACTGAAAGCAAAATACTTAGTTGCAACGGTATTAATGAAAATAGCCAACAGGATCACTGGGATGAATGTAGATAGAGAGAAATTAATATATTTCTCAGTAAAGCTACCTACGTACCCCTCTGCGCCTTGCGCAAGTTCTTCATTCAAACCAGATTTTTTCCAGCGATAAGTAACGAATAGACACAACAGCAAACCATTCAACGGTAAAATAGTATCGTAAAACACGTCGTAGACTAGGTCAAAGAAGCTCTTCTGAGCATCGCCATATCTTACAAAACTTGTAAGCCAGTCCACCATTCCAAAAGACATCGTAGATAGCACAGTCAAAATACCTGTGGTCAACGCTAAGATAATCAGTGCCTTTTTACGTGAAATGCATTTTTCTTCCATCAAAGTCGCGGTAGGCACCTCGACAATTGACACAAGCGACGTTATCGCTGCAAAGAAAACCAACAAAAAGAAAGTACCTGCAACAATTGAAGCACCGACGTAGCCAATATCATCTTGTAAAGCCAATAACAATTTAGGTAAGTAATCGAAAATCATAGATACTGAAGAGTCCGATAACTTACTTGGATCTGTATTCGGATTAAAACTAAAGATAGCCGGAAGTACCATCAGACCGGCAATGAATGCCACTAATGAATCTGTAATAGCGACCATTTTAGAGCTACCGACAATGTCGTCTTTCTTAGAGATATAGGAAGCATAAGTGATCAATATACCCATACCTAAAGACAGTGAAAAGAAAGCCTGTGATAACGCGCCATTTAGCACACTTGCATTCATCTTTTCGAAGTCAGGAACGATGTAATAGCGTACACCTGCCATTGCGTTATCAAGGGTTAATACGTATGCGACAAGGCCAATTAACATGACAAATAACGCTGGCATGAGTAACTTAGCTGCTTTTTCGATCCCTTCTTTTACACCGCCAACCAAGATAAGATTAACGATCACACCCACTATCAACATATAGATGAAGACATTGGTATCGTTGATAAAAGTGCCAAAGTACTTCGGAGAGGCGAGTACATCTAAGTTACCTAAAGCTGTTTGCGCTAAGAAGCCAAAGATCCAAACGGTAATAACCATGTAGAAGACAGCAATCATAAACGGCGTGAGTACAGCCAAGAACCCAGCTATTGACCACTTTTTATCATGATTAGATAGCAGCTTATATGCGCCAAACGGGTCCTTTTGGGCTTTCCTACCCATAGCCATTTCGGCCATCATGACAGGTAAACAGATAAACACTACAAATAGTGCATAGATTAGTAAAAATGCCCCACCACCATTTTTTGCGGCGGAAACAGGAAAGCCGACTAAGTTACCAATACCAACAGCAGAACCTGCAGCGGCAAGGATAAACCCTAATCGGGAGCTAAAATGCTCACGGTTTGCACTCATTGCAATCAACCTTATTATTATTTTCTACAAATATCCGAAGGACTCTACCAGTCAAGCTGAGTGTTTTTCAAGTTTAAATGTCTAATCACTGAAAAACTCTGTGTACATTTACTTTTGCACTGAGGGCGTTTTATCATAGTATTGATAAACGGCCCTGAAAAGCCGACAAAATACGTAAAAATAACAATAATAACCTAGAA
The DNA here is from genome assembly GCF_004208915.1 of Pseudoalteromonas sp. CO342X. Classification (NCBI taxonomy): domain Bacteria; kingdom Pseudomonadati; phylum Pseudomonadota; class Gammaproteobacteria; order Alteromonadales; family Pseudoalteromonadaceae; genus Pseudoalteromonas; species Pseudoalteromonas sp. CO342X. The sequence goes on along the minus strand of NZ_SGPH01000014.1, from coordinate 188,664 downwards.
ACTAATCTGGAACTAATACTTATGCTTTACATGATCTACTCAACCGACGCTGAAAACTCATTAGCAAAACGTCTTGCTGCGCGCCCTGCTCACTTAGCTCGTTTAGAAGAATTAAAACAACAAGGTCGATTGTTTGCAGCAGGCCCGTTACCAGCTATTGACTCGGAAGATCCTGGTGAAGCGGGTTTTACGGGTTCTTTGGTTATTGCTGAGTTTGAAAACTTAGAAAGTGCGCAGCAATGGGCGAGCGTCGATCCCTATATTGATGCTGGTGTCTATACTGCTAGTATTGTAAAACCGTACAAGCGAGTTCTGCCATAAAAGTTTACTGAACATTAAGTTCAGCAAAGGTTAATTACAAAAGCACTAAATTTGTTTGGGATTTATGAAGTTTAGACACTTAGTATCTATGAAACTGTGGAGCTTAAAATGCGATTGCAACTCACTCTCTTAGCGTTGATCTTGGCGTTCGCTTCGAGTGTAGCAGACGCCAATAGCCGCAATGATAAGAATGTAAAGACGATTACAAAAAAAGAAGCTGTGTCTCTGGCGCTTGATAAGTACGCTGGGAAGACGCTTAAGATTTCTGAAGAAAATCAGTTTTTTGTGGTAAGAATTCTCCAACCAGATGGTCGAATTGTTGACTTAAAAGTCAACAAGAAGACAGGTGAAGTAAATAAGGACTAAGGATGCGTATTTTAGTTATCGAAGACGATATTCAACTAGCAGAAAACCTGCGAAATGCATTAGAGAAAGAAAAATATAGCGTTGACTTGTGTCATGATGGTGAGTCTGGATTATTTCACCTTGAAGAATATCCGTTAGATATGGCAGTGATTGATCTCGGCTTGCCAAAGCTTGACGGTATTGAAATTATCCGTAGAGCACGTGCTAACGGCGTAAAGATCCCTATTTTAATCTTAACAGCACGCGACCGCTGGCAAGACAAGGTAGAAGGCCTTGATGCAGGAGCTGATGACTACCTCACTAAACCGTTTCATGTTGAAGAACTGATTGCACGCTGTAATGCACTGATTAGACGTAGCGCTGGACAAGCAAATCCAGAGATTTGTATTGGTCCAATCAAAATCCACACTCGCTCACAGCAAGTCTGGGTTAACGATAACGAGCTATCACTAACGGCCTATGAATATAAAGTTTTAGAATACCTAATGGTTAACCCACAAAAAGTTATTTCTAAATCTGAACTCACAGAGCACATATACGATCAGGACTTTGACTTAGACTCTAACGTCATTGAAGTGTTTGTCTTAAGACTGCGTAAAAAGCTAGACCCTGATGGCACTCTGAACCCTGTTGAAACCCTTAGAGGACGTGGATATAGGTTCAAAAATCAGTGGTAAACAGCTCTCAAATTTCGCTTAAAATAAGGCAAGGATTTATCCTTGTCTTTGTGCTTATTATTGCCCTTCCCGCGCTGTTTTTCTCCGTGGGCAGGGCTTATTATTCTTCTTTAGTCGATGCGACTGAAAAAACATTGGAAGCCCACCTCTACTCACTTATCTCTGAAGTCGAATTTGTCTCTAACGGACTCGAAATGCCTCGCAGTATTCTTGCACCTGAGTTAAACAGACTGAATTCTGATACTTATGCACTGGTCTATCAAGATAACTCCCTCGTTTGGTATTCCGAGTCGGCTGTAAATCTCTCGATTTCACCTGACTTTTCAGAAAACCAGGCTGGAGCATCTGAGTTTAAACGAGTTGAATATAATGGTGTACTGTTTTGGCAACTTAGCCTGACCGTTATTCTCGGAAATGCAGAGCAATCGCAGCAAGCCCGCTTTGTACTTTTAAAAAAAAATGACGCGCTGATGGAGTTAATGTCAGGGTTTAGAAACACCTTGGTCAACTGGATGCTGGTTATGGGTGTGGTGATAGCAGGATTGATGGCATTTGGGTTTGTATGGAACGCAAGGCCGTTACAGCGATTGGATAAAGAAATTAAAGAGATTGAAGCTGGCGAGCGCGATAAGATCACGGGTCTTTACCCCGTCGAGCTTCTAACAATCAAATCCGACTTAAACCTACTATTGGAATCTCAAAAGCGTCAAAAAGAGAGATATAGAGCGTCACTTAGCGACCTTGCGCACGCGTTAAAAACGCCCCTTGCGGTGATCAAATCCAGTCCACTGGCAAAAGATGCAGACGCTCAGGAGCAACTAGACAGAATCAATGCGATGATCGAACATCAATTGAAACGTGCTGCAACGGGTGCATCCGATACATGGAAGAAACAAACATCAGTAAAACCCGTACTAGACTCAATACTCAACGCCATGACTAAAGTGTATCACGACAAGCACATTCAATTTTCCTCCGAATGTGGTGAGGAGGTTGCATTTCTTGGCGATAAAACGGACTTAATGGAAATTCTTGGTAATATTATAGATAACGCCTGTAAAGCATGTGGTTCCTTGGTCGATATAAAAGTAAGTGCACCTAAAAAGCGCCTACTAATCATAGAAGTAGAAGATGATGGCCCAGGCATTCCAGAGCATCGCCGCTCAGAGCTACTGACCAGAGGTGCAAGATTAGACACCTATGAAGCTGGCCACGGCGTAGGAATGGCTATCGTATCTGATTTAGTTAAGTCGTATCATGGCTTGATGCAAATCGGTACTTCCCAACATGGTGGCGCAAAATTTACGATAGAGTTTAACCATGAAAAGAATAATTAGCAGTCTATTGGTATCGGGATTAACCTTTTTTGTGATTGCGGACGACGATGTCACACTACAAGACTGTACGAAGTATGAATCAACGCATCCGGAAAAAGCAAAAAAATTCCTCATGTGCCTGGATGGCAATATCAACTTACTTGAACGTCATCGTCAAACCTGGATCACTAAGTTATTGCTTGATACTAAAAAGTATCAAGCGGACACGGGTAATACTCAGATCTTGCCAATTATGGAACGTGCCCTTCGCAATCAGGAGGAATATATGGAAGATAGCTGCCGGTGGCGATACTTACTAGATATGCCAAACGCGACGCGCTCAGCGACGGCTTATAAAAATTGCAAAATTGCATTCTTAAAAGCCCACATCATTGAGCTGAAAAGCAGTAAAGTATTGAAAGAAGATTTGAATCTCTAGCCGCATTTTTGATTGGATTATTAGGTGCTAAGCCTTAATAACCTGAGCTTCAGATAATAACGAATAAAATACTTAGAGAAGGAGCTGTTTGTAGCTCCTTTTTATTTGCCTAATCTCAGTGTTGTTAAGATGGTCTATTATCGGGTTGTTCTGAACCGAGAAGGATTGCAAGCCATTTACCCTCTTCACTGGTTTCAAGGGCAATTTTCACAACCATGGTAAGTGGCACAGAAAGCAGCATTCCCACAGTTCCGAGTAACCACCCCCAAAAGATTAACGAGAGAAACACGACTAGAGTCGATAAACCTAACCCTCGACCCATAAACCTCGGCTCAATAATGTTGCCCATTAAGGTATTAATACAAATGTAACCCACAGCAACAATGCCACTCACCAATGGTCCTTGTGTCACTAAGGCCAGTAAAACAGGCGGCACAGCCGCAATGATTGAACCTATGTTTGGAATATAGTTAAGCAAAAATGCAACTACGCCCCAAAGCACGAAGTAATCAACACCTAACGCCCATAAAAAAACAGCCGCTACGACACCTGTCGCCAATGACACCAGCGTTTTAATCGCCAAATAGCTATTGATAGAATCTAAAAATCTATCAATTTGCTGCATTTTCATCTCTGGATCGTCTAGGGCAAGATGCACTTTGTGGCCCAAAGAAGGTGCCTCAAAAAGCATGAAGACGACGATAAGCAAAATTAAAAAGCTATTTGCCATCACACCACCAAAGCCAGTCAGCATGTTGGTGGCCACATCGATTAGCTTATTTGGGTCTAGCATACTAATAAGTTGTTGTTTATCCAATAATATATTGTAGTTCGCGGCAGTACTAACCAACCAAACGAACTTTTCTTGTAAGTCTTCTTTATAAGTTGGCAGCTGCTTAGAGAAGTCATTGACTGATTGCCCAACAAGCCCACCAATACTTGCACCTATTAAAATCACAAGTGCGATAATCACCAGAATGGCCAGCCCTTTTGGTATTTTAAAGCGAGCCAAAAACTTGAGCATGGGATTACAGATAATCGCAATGAATGCGGCTAATATAAACGGCACAACAATCTCAGACGCAAGCTTGATACCACCTAACACTAAAAATAGCGAGGCCAAAACCACCAGCGTTTTGTTAATTCCAGTCAGTGAAGACACAGTTCACTCCTTTTGCTTTTTTACCATTCTAAAACAAACCACCTATAATGAAAATGAGTGATCTAACTCCTTGCTAAAACGTAGGTTTATTTGATTACAATAAAGAGTATTGAGCATGAATATATTCATAACAGGCGCAACTGGATTAATTGGTAAAAAGTTATGCCAATTTTTAGTACACAAACATAATCTGATTGTATTGAGCCGTTCGCCTTCAAAAGCTGCAAACCTATTACCAAGTGGGGTTAGCTGCGTTACTGATACTGATGATGTCGACTTTAATGAGCTTGATGCGGTCATTAATCTTGCGGGTGAACCAATCGCCAATGGCCGGTGGAGCAAAGAGAAAAAACAAGAGATCTACAATAGCCGGATAAAAATCACTGAGCAAATCGTTGCAGCGATAAATACTGCGACGTCAACGCCCAAGGTGTTTATTTCAGGTAGTGCAATAGGTTTTTATGGACGCCAACCGGATAACTTGACCATCACTGAAGATTTCAAGGATTACCATGATGAATTCTCTCATAGGCTGTGCAAAGATTGGGAAGATACCGCCTTTAGAGCCGAGTCAAGCCATACTAGAGTCTGCATATTAAGAACAGGCATTGTGCTTTCAAAATCTGGGGGCGCTTTGGTAAAGATGTTGCCACCCTTTCAATTTGGCGTTGGCGGTCCGATTGGTTCAGGAAGACAAATAATGTCTTGGATCCATATCGACGATATGATTCAGGCGATACTGTATATCCTTAAACATGACGAGATCTGCGGTGTTGTTAATGCTACAGCCCCTAACCCGTTATCAAATAAGCAATTTTCTCAAGCCTTAGCACGCGCTATCTCACGCCCTTGCCTATTTACCGTACCACCGTTTGTCCTCAAATTGGCATATGGTGAAATGTCAGAATTGCTATTGTACGGCCAATGCGTCGTACCAAAAAAACTTCTCGATGCAGGTTATCGATTCCGCCACGATCACATTGAAGGTGCCTTGAGCGCGCTTAACTTATAACTTTTGTGCAATACCTTCTTCTGGCGCTATATAGAGCTTTTCTCGCGTTAAGACTTTGTCCAGATAATGTTTGGTTTCATCATAAGGTAAACTTTTGTCTAGCGCCGCTAGTACGTTTTCTGGTGAGAGTGAATTAATTATCTTTGCCGCTTTTGTGATTGATCTTGAGTCATCAGCATTAAACACACGGGCAACATTGCCAGCACCCGTATTGTAAGCCGCAATGATGCAATACTTACGACTAATTGGATTCTGTATTTTACTCAGGTAGCGTTTATCGAGAATATTCAGGTAAGCGGTCCCCGCTTCAATATTATTGTCCGTCACATATAAATAAGGCGCCGACATCGGTTCATCGCGATTGTACAACATACGATTCACATCAACACCCGCACTCGTCGGTACAATCTGCATCAAACCAAACGCAGGAATATGTGACTTTGCCATTGGGTTAAAGTGGCTTTCGGTATGCATAACCGCAAAAATTAAACTTGGCTCAATGTCAAAGCGCTTCGCTTGTGCATTCACTTGGCTAACATAACGTTCTGCTCGATGCTTGGAAAGTTCAGTCTGTTTGGGTAGCTTAAGCACGATTTCAGATACGACTGTTGCTTCACTTTTACCGGTATTACTTGCAGTTTCTAATAGCTTTTTAAGACGTTTTTGTTTTAACAGTTCAAGCTTTTTCTGTTGCGCTTGTTGTTGAGCCTCTGCTAATTTTGTATCTTCGCCGTCAATGATGGCCTCATCCGTCTGGCGTTCTATATAACGTTGCTGTTGTTCGAATTGGCTGTCTATTTGCTTTTTCGCTGCGATCAACGCTTTTGCACGAGCAGCATTATCCACTTCACGTTTTGTTGTTTCACTTTGGTTTACCGCGAGCGTATCAGCATTAAATACATCAATTACTGCACGGTCTTTCGCGATAAACTCTTTATATAGGGCTTGAAGTTGAGCCTGAGATACCTTTTCATCTGCCGCATGCCTAATGCTTACAACCAGCTCATTGGCTTCAAAGTCGACAACCATTCTGGATGATAAATCATCACTGTAGGTGACAAATGCGGCTTGATCAGAAACAGTTATATCTCCCCACTGTTGGATCACGTTATCACGAAAGGCATCGTACTCTTCAAAATGCTCTTCGACATAATCAGCAAACTCACTTAATTGTTGGCGTTTATATTGCTCAAACTCGCTCAGCTCTTCATCACTAGGCTCGGAGGTTTGCCAACGTGACATTTTCTCTGACAGCTCTTCAAAAAGCTGGGCTTGACTCGCCACCGCACTTGGAATGGCACTTAACGCCATGACTAAAAATGAGTATACCGATTTGCGCATAGAGCGTTCCTTTCAAAAAATTAAAGCGTGAAACTCACGCTTTAATTAGTTAGCCTTGCAATTTCCTTCTCAAGATCTTTTTCCGCTTTGTAAGCTTTAAATTCTTGATATAAAAACTTTTCATCCTGAGGATTTACACTACGCTTACTTTCTTTGATCAAATCTTTGAAAAGCTCTTTAGTCTGATCAGGTGATAACGTCGTCAATGCACAGAAATAATCTTTACCAGAAATATCGATAACATCGGCCTTAACGATACGAGAGCCATTTAATGTTTGTTTGGTAAGTTGTTTGGATACAGAGCTAAAGGTTGCGCCTACCGTTGTGTCCTCGTTTGCATCTGTACGGTTCGCGAATGTCTTATCAAGGCCTTCGATGCGTGTTTCAATCTGTTGAGCAAGAGCAAGACGTGCATTTGCAACCGCCATTTTTTGATCGATTGAAATATTGCCCGAGTATTTCACACAATCTGCTGCCGCTATACCATCTTCGATTGTTGGATTGAGAACCCACTCTGGAATATTAACTCTTGGACTTGAAGCCGCATCGTCTTTACTTGAACTACAAGCCGATAGTATCCCTATAACGGCCACTGATATAAGTAGTTGTTTTGCTTTCATGTTGGGTTCCTTAATTGCCCTGATTACGGAATAAAATTTATCAAAAAAATCATTGATTAACAGTAATAAATTGTAAAAACGATTTTTAACAATTTAGCACTTTCAATTCAATTTTTTACTATTTAATTTATTGTTATATGATTGAACACAACAACACTGCCATTATAAGAACAAGTATGCAAGGAATGCGATTCCAAATTGATTTATATAACTTCATGATAAAACTCTTGATCTTTACAGGTTGCTTGATGCTGAGCGGCTGTAACTTGACTCCTAAAGCTAACAAGCAGGCCATAGAATACGCGGAGCAAGGAGATTTTATCTCAGCCCAACAGCGTATTGACTATGCCTATAAAAACTCATCTCGTGACGAGCTATTGTATTATCTTGAATCAGGTATGTTAGCGCATTTACAACACCATTATGAATTAAGTAATCAACACCTTTCTCACGCAAAGGAAATCATTGAAGCCGCCTACACTGTCAGCATCAGCGACCAGCTTTTTTCTACTTTTACTGGCGCAAGTTACAAAAAATATACTGGTCGCGCTTTTCATAAACCCATGATCCATACATTAATGGCGCTTAATTATGTGTCGTTGGCAAACGCCTCGAAGGTAAACCGTGTTGCTTTGTATGACTCTGCACTGACAGAAATGCGCCAACTGGACTTATACCTATCTCAATTACAGCAACAAACCGGAGGCTACGTAAATCAACAAAAACCAGGAAGTGATATTGAACAAATTTTTAAAGCTATTTTTAATCAACCATTTATCAGCGGTGAACTTGAGTATAAAGATGATGCATTTGCACAGTATTTAAGTGGCGTCTTATATGAACAACAAGGCGAGCGAGATAGTGCTCGGATCCAATATGAGCGAGCGGTGAGCGCATACAAAAATGGCTTTAGTAAACAATACAAACTAGGTCAATATGCAGGCCAACAAGCACAGCAAGATCTCAACAGAATGGTTGCAGACAAGGAAGAAAACTACTTCACATTAGTTCAAAGCTTAGGTGTATCACCGCAGCGCAAAGAGTTTAACCTTTATCTTAGACCTGATGAAGAGGCACAAGCGATAGTGATTACGCCGATTTATTGGGGGACAAAAGAAGAACGCCAAGCCCAGTTCGCATGGTTTAATTTAATGTTTGCTGATACCAGTTTGTTTGATCTCATTCAAAACTATGCAACAGGTGACTTTAGTGATGTTGTCTTAGGCACTGTCACAAAACGCTTACCTCTCGGTGATAAATTATGGCAAAAAGCCGTAGACGAAGGGGTGATTGATGCACTCAAGTATGGCAGTAGAATCTCAGTTACTTACTTACAACCTCATAAAAACGATATCCAACATGTTGCGCTTTTCGCTAACGGACAAAAACTTACAGAATTACATCCCTTTTATTCGGTAAACTTACTCACACTGTATGACGCGCTAGGTAATGCCAATATGGAAATTTACACCGCTATTTCTCGAGAAGTGTTAAAAGCAGTCACCGCAAGTAAAGCTATAAAGCAAGTTGGCATCCAGCAGAACTCGCTGTTGGCAGGGCTTGCTCAGCTAACATCATCTGTCACCAACGCCATTACAGCAGCGGCAGATACTAGACAGTGGCAATCTTTACCAAGTGAAATTAGAGTGGCTCGAGTGAAATTACCCGAAAATACCACTCACCTGCAATTGCAAACCCAATTAAGGACTGGCAGAGTGATTGAACAGGATATACCGCTGAATCAAACAGCACCGTTGCTTAGCCACATTCGCACCTTCACCGGTGTAGCTGAACCAGAAAAACAAAATTATTTATCATCTTTAACTAACATGGACTGAATACATGAAGCCTAAATTTGCAGTTAAATTAGTTGTCCCAATGCTCATCGCGTCTAGCGCAGCGATGACGGGTTGTTCTTCAACAACCAAAGTGAGTCGTGTGGACACCAATGAAGAAATAGCGCTTTCAGATAAATGGAATGCCAAAGACTCTCAGTTAGTTGCTGAAGCAATGATAAGCGATATGCTCGGCTTCCCTTGGGTACGTGAACACCGTGCCAAAGAAGGCACTCGACCCGCTATCATTATCCAATCTGTTCGTAACAAGTCGCATCAGCATATTGCAGTTGACACCTTTTTGAATGACCTCAAGCGCGCTATATTGCGAAGCGGGCAAGCTGACTTCGTCGCAAACCGCTATGTACGCGATGAAATTCGTGAGGAAAGACGAGACCAAGAGCTTAATTCAAGCCTCGAAACTCGTAATGAGATCGGCCAAGAGCAAGGTGCTGATTATGCACTATCCGGCACGATTAACTCATTTGTTGACGAACAAGGTGGTAGTCGGGTCACTTTCTACCAAGTAGATCTTCGATTAATAGACATGACGACTAACCGAGAGGTGTGGAATGGACAGAAGAAAATTCAAAAACTTCAAGAGCGCAGCGGGTATGGTTTCTAAACGTCTAGCGTTACCTCTGTGTATTCTACTTAGTTTATCTGCCTGTCAATCTACCAAGCAGGCGGTTGCAAAGGAAGAAAGCTTACCCACTTGGGCTACGCAGCAACCGAGTTCCGATTATCTAGTGTATGGCGTTGGTTCAGCGAGTCATATTGTAGATAGGACGGAAGCCAAACTTGCCGCCCAAGAAGCAGCTAGATTGGCGATTGCCAAACAGTTAAATGTGGAAATTGAAGGAACGACACAAGTTGCTCAAAGTCAGGCTAATGGCGATTTTTCGTATCGAGTGGATGAGATTTTATATTCTCGAGTTCCAAGCATACAATTACAGGGGATCAATATTGAGCAGGAGTTTTACTCCTCGGAGCAAAAAACGGCCTATGCCCTTGCCTCATTTAACAAGATTGAGTCGAGGATGCACGCTGAGCTTGATATTAGACAACTTGACGAAGAGATCAGTAACGCGACTATTTCGGCACTAACCAATTCAGAAAAACTAAAAGAAGCGATGGCAATTAAACGACTAATTGCTAAAAGACGCAAAGCAAACGAATATCACAGGCAATTAGGTGGCGGCAGCATTGCCATACCAACCTCAGTGAGCAACAAAAACAAAATGCTGAATGATTTTATTCAGTCATTAACGTTTAGTATTTCATCAAAGTTTTGGGGACAGAAGTCTATCCGCAACCAGTTGGCCGAAAGCTTGACTAAGCAAGGTCTTACTGTTGTGGGTGAAAAACAAAGTGCAGACTTTCAAATTGACTTTCGCGTAGATTTCGAAGACGTAAAGAAAAACAGCACTTATTATGTTTTTGCCAACTCGAGTTTAACACTCATGGAAAACGATAAAGAAAAGGCGCATGTTTCTGCACAAATAAAAGCAGCGTCTAGTTTTGAGAACATGGCTAAGTCTAATGCTGAAGAAAAGTCAGCAAAAATGCTAAGCAAAAAGCTGACGATGTTAATCATTGATAGTAAAATCTAAAGTAAGGCCCTTTTTTATAGGGCCTTACTTATCTCTTCCTAAAATGACTTCACCACTTTAACGCTGCTATCTGCGGCTCCCGAAGACACAAACCCAATTAGGTTAGGGTTACTCGCAACGAGTTTAAGTACCTCAGCATCATCGGCGGCTTCTTTTGGCGGTGTCCCTTTTCCAGTAAATACTAATTTTGACCAATAAGCTTTAAGTTGACTTGATGACTTATTAAGTACCTTTTCATTAAACTCATCGGTTACCGTCGAGCCATCAGCCTGTGTTATCGGAAGTGCTTTAGAGCCATCGGAGAATGACTTTGATTTACCAATAAAAATTTGCTTAATTTCGTTTTCATCAAGTGTAGAAGTATTGGCAGGGTTGACAATGACATCCACGGCTAGGCAACTAAAAGCGCTGCAAAGTAGAGTAAGTAAAAATAATTTTTTCATGCTTCTCTCCTTAAAATACCATGTCGATGCCAATTGTAATGGCTTTACTATCACCTGCGACTGCTAAACCAACGGAGTTATCCTCTACCTCATCGTACTGGATCTTGAAAGCGGCGGAGGAATGGAAATCCCAACGTACTCCAAACGAAGTGGTTTCATGGCTTTCGGCATCGTCGCCCTCGCCTTCAAAATCTGCGTAAGATACGAATGGCGTGATATTGTCAAAGCGATAACCCAGTGTCAGCATCTTGGTGTCTAGATTACCGTCTAAGTCCAACCGATTTAGCTCAGATAAAATAAAGAAATTTCCCCAGTCTGCATTTACTGCTAAACCATAAAACTTACCATCTCGCTCATCACTCCCCTCCCATAAGACAGGCTCTCCAGAGCGATACCGCTGGTTAGTGTAACGCATGTGGGTTAAACGCACTTCAAGCCAATCATTACTGGTTTGAATTACGCCGCCTAGGATGTCTTTCCAGATTTCTCTAGTTGGCTCTTGAAAGAAAAACTCGCTCAACAGCTTATTGTCATCATCGTCTTCTTTACCAGCGTAAATATTCCCGCTTAATGACCAGTCGCCTATACTGCCGCTGTAGAGCATATTGATGCCATTATAATTAAAGATTTGCCAGGTGTAGTTGTCCGCGGGTGCACGCATCCAAATATAGGCGTAACCCACATCATAAAAGTCGGAATAATAAAATAGCGGTAAGCGCTTTTTACCTGCTTGGAAAGTCCAATTCTCATTAATCTCATAGGACAAATAAGCCCACTCAAACTTTGCATCAAAATCGTCTGCGCCGCGCGCAACAATCTGACCAGTAACACTTAAACCTTCGGTTAGATCAGCACTAAATTGAAGGCCCATCAATGTTTCAGGTTCAAATGAGATATCCTCGTCGTAAACACTGACGATAGGATAATCGGCGAGAAATATTGGATCGTTTATTCCGAATTGTGGAACACCACTTCCGCTCAGCACCTTACCAGCATTGATACTTGCAAATCCGGAAAAGTTAACCTCTGCATGCCCTGAAAAACAGGCAAGGCAAAGGGTACAACCTAAAGCTAGTTTCATCTTCATTGTGATTCATCCCAATTGCTTGTTCTACAAGTACTACATTGCAAGTATAGTTAAATTTGAAAAAATGCTAGCAAAAGCAGCAAATTGATAAAAATATTTGCATAAAAAGGGATGAAATAGGAACAAAAAAGCAGCTTACGCTGCTTTTTAACAATTAAGATTCGTCGTTATAATAACGTTCAATTTGATCCTTCAAGTTAGGCGGTACACCTTTAATCGTAAGCGTATCAGTCGCAGCATCATAAATAACCCGCTCACCCAAATGCTTACGTTCAAAGCCAACGCTTACTCCACCGCCAAGCCCAGAAAATTTCACCATACTCGTTACTGTCTTTTTATCGACAGGAAAGCTTTCTTCCAGCTCATAGCCCTGCTCTTTATAAAAGTCTTCAAATTTTACGTCTGAAGACTTAGAAAGCGTCTCGGACAGTGTATTAACATCCGCATCCTCGCCGCTTGAAACACAGTCGTTACAGTAATCAAAAATCTCCTTGCGGATGTCGTCTTTTTCAGACTTTTCAAATTGCTGTGTCGACAAATAATCCTCAACCGCGTGTAACATAGTTTGCGATTGCTGCTTTGGATCGATCCCCTCTTCACAACCAAGAAAATCTAAAAAGAAATCAGCAACTTTTCGACCAGCACGCCCCTTAATGAAGGAAATATAACGGTTTTCTTCTGCGGCTGTATCCCAAGCATCTAAATCGATTCTAGCAGCCAATTGCATACGTGAAATATCTAAGTGTTTTGCTGCGGATAAGTCTAAGTCTGAGGTAATTGTGTAATGTTCTTTAATATTAATCAGTGCAATCATAATAAAATTGCTGGCAACATACTGATAATGACAAAACACTAAATACCCAGTTTCATGAAATGCATACTTATTAAGTTCTTCTTTAAGCACATTGGTTGCTTCTTGGGTTAAATTCCAAAAGTTAAGCTCATTATTTCTATAACTCTGCATCGCAGACGCGACCACACTGCTTTTTTCGCCGCTAAAAGCACAGAACCCTTTACCCGGTTTGCCATTGTAGGCATGATGCAATTGTTCAATGAAAACATTAACTTTGTCATTGATTTGCATTTCATCGTCACGTAGATGTATTTCGGTATCTTCGTCTTGTTTGTCTACATAGTGAACAACTAGTTTTTTTACCTCAACGCTCATCTTTGTTTTTCACGCCTCTAATGTTAAAATGTAAAAATTATTGCTTTTATAAATTGAACCAACTGATGCCTATCCAATCAAAGTATTCCAATAAACAAGTAGAAGAAATTGTTGACCAATTAGTTAATGTATTAAGCTCGCAAAACGCACCAGTTGATCTCAGCTTAATGTGTTTGGGTAATTCTATCACGCACATTCTAAAAGAACATGTTCCAGAGAGTAAGAGACAATCTGTTGCCGAAAATTTTGCCAAAGCACTTACACAATCAGTAAAGTAACGGAATGAATCTTACACCGCACAGCCCTTTTTCATCAAAAGCAAGTCAATTACTCAGCTGGGGACACTGGTTTACCTTTGCTAACATTGGCTTGGTTTTATTGATTAGCTCAGTTTATTTGTTCGCCGACAAAGCGCCAAGTACCTTTGTCGGTTGGTTTTATATGCTGATCACGTGGATAAGCCATACCAGCTTTATCACTTTTTGTGCGTTTGTATTAACTATCTTTCCGCTTAGTTTAATATTCCCTTACCCGCGACATATTCGCGGGATGGCTGCAATTATTGCCTCGGTTGGTATTGTTGTACTAACAGTGGATGCCTTTGTTTACCTACAACTTGGCTACCATATAAACCCAGCTTCGCTTTCCGATATTTTTGTTTTATTGTGGGAAACCTTAGTCGGATCATCCCTAGTTAATCTCATCATTACCATTGCAATGCTTGGACTGGTGCTCACTTTTGAACTACTCGCAGGCAATTATGCTTGGCGTCATTTGGCCGAGCTTAAATCCTATAAATTCCCTCGCTATGCAACGGGGACCATTGTTACCTGCTTTGCGCTCAGTCATAGCCTGCATATTTGGGCCGATGCGAATGCCTTTTTCGATATCACTAAGCAAGATAATGTATTACCTCTCTCCTATCCTACAACCGCAAAGAGCTTACTCGCCAGACACGATTTACTTGATATCGAGCAGTATGAGGAAGCGCACTCACTAAGCATTGGTGATACGCATTCAAAATACAAAGTCCCTGTAATTTCGGCGGTATGCAAAGAAAAGAAAGATACCACAGAGCAACCTATCAACGTTTATGCTTACACAGATGAGGCGCTGTTCCAAAAAACAGCAACAGCACTTCAGAGCAACGGTAAAAATAACGTGTTCCGAATGGATTCTGTTTTACGCGCAGGAAATAGCAGCGATGCGCTATTCAGCCTGATATACGGTCTACCGAGTTATTATAAAGAGTCTGTCCTGCTACAGCAGCAAGTTCCGGTATGGTCAATTAATAATGACTTAATGAGTGTTAATGCTAACGGCGAGTTCTCTTTTGTTCCCTCTCATCAAGCAAGTAAATTAACAATCATTGAAGTAAGTGACGAAATTGACATTGATAGTTCAAAGTCGTTCGTGGCAATTGATATTAGTGCACAGCAAGCGACGGTATTAACCAGTTCTGCGGTAACGAACATTGAGCTGTTTGCTCAGGCTTCTGGTCTTGTACAGCCCAATGACATCACCTACACCCTGCTAAGCTCTTATCTTGGCTGCGACCCCCTTGCTCAACAAAGTATGCTGGCATCGAACATAAAAACTCGCTCTCATGCAGAAGGCGTTAACTTTACCCAAGGTGTCTTAGTTGCCTTCAAAAAAGACAAAATCACCTTAGTCAATCAAGATGGCAGCTTCAAGCAGATGTCAGCAAAGGAAGGCTTTGTGTTAAACGGTAGTCTAGATATTCCATTTTTAATACAAAGTATTAAGACATTAAAAAAATTCACAGCCCCTGAAGCACAATAACCTTGAACAAAGTGGGATGTCATCTATGGTTAAGTAGATATTAACTGTTACAGCAAGGATGCCATATGCAATTGTATCTAAAACTACTTGTACTTATTTTTGTCTCTACTCATTGTTTCGCCACAACAACGGTAAAATACTTCAAATGCACGACCGACAGAGGCATCGTTTTTAGCCAATTTCCCTGCTCGGCCAATGCGACCCAGCATACGATAACTACATCCGATCCTAAAGCCTCAGCTCCCTCAGAACAGCACTATAAAACGCTAAATAATTTGGAACGTAACCAAATTGCGAAAAGGACAAAGCGTGCGCTCAGAGCCAAACACCATGAAAAAGCCGTGCTCAATCGCAAAAGAGATACCGCGGTTAGAGAGCAACAGGATAAATTAACTAAACTGATGAATGAAGACAGGCGTAAAAAGGTCGTCAGACAAGTTAAAAAGGAAATAAAGGCCATTAATAAGGCATATGCTAAAGCGATTAAAAGCCTAGAGAAAGAGATTTCAAAATTAGAAAAGCAACTCAAAGAATATGAGTGATATAGCCGCTCAATTGCATGGATTGCCTTTTTGAGAATCGCACTTTAGCCAATGAGCATTCGCTATCGTTATACAAATGCTTTAACTGGTATTACCAGATGACTTTTCGCACATTACCTTGTAAAGTGAAACCACTCCGCGTGGATAATTTATGAGGGATGTAGATGCAAGCACAGCAGTTAGCAGAGCGAATTTTATCAGGTTTCCAAAACCACTATCACGCATTTGTAAAAATTACCAAACTGGCACCCATCGCTTTTGCTGCTCAAAATTGGGGAGAGATAGAACGAATAAGTAAAGCGAGGATCAGCCAATACGATAGCAAAGTTGATGAAACCGCACAAAAGTTAATACAACTCTATGGCTCGACGCAACTGGATGAATCGCTATGGTATCAAGTAAAACAGGCTTACCTTGAGCGTCTTACCTTTCACCCTCAACCAGAGCTTGCTGAAACTTTCTATAATTCAGTTTTTTGTCGCCTCTTTCACCGCCGATATTACAATAGCGATTTCATTTTTGTTGAAACCCAGCTAGCTAACGCCACGTCACTCCCTGTAGAAGCTGAGTATCGAAGTTATTTCCCAGTCGTCAATGGCCTCAAGCCCACCATAAAAAGAATTATTGAACATATTGACTTTCATTGTGAATTTGAAGATTTAGATAGAGATATTCGACTACTCGTTAAGGCGTTTCTTAAACAAGCACCTAACACGCATCATCAGGCGCACTTAATGCGCTTCGATATTCTCAGCGCACCATTTTATCGTAATAAAGGTGCCTATATTGTCGGCCGAGTGGTATCTAAATCTGGTGTACAGCCGTTTATCATTTCAGTGTTACATGCACAAACTGGGGGCTTACTGATCGATGCGCTGCTTACCAATAGCTCACAAATGCGAGTGATTTTTGGCTTTGCGCGTGCTTACTTTTTAGTAGAGACTCATGCTCCATCTGCGCTAGTTAAGTTTTTAAATCAACTTATGCCAAATAAAACAAAGGCTGAGCTTTATAATGCCATCGGCTTTCATAAACAGGGGAAAACCGAATTTTATCGTGAGTTTTTACACCACTTAGCTAATTCCGAAGAACAATTTGAAGTCGCACCAGGTACACCGGGTATGGTGATGATGGTATTCACTCTGCCAAGCTTTCCCTATGTTTTTAAAGTGATCCGTGACCAATTTCCAGAAAGTAAGCCATTTACAAAAACAACCGTTTTAGAGCGCTACCAACTCGTAAAGCGCCACGATCGTGTGGGTAGAATGGCAGATACAATTGAATATTCCGATGTAGTGATCCCACTTGCACGTATTTCACCAGCCCTTTATCAGCTATTGCTGGATTCTATCTCTCAAAGTATACGTATTGAGGGGGACAATATGGTGATAAAGCACTTGTATATTGAGCGCCGCATGACACCGCTCAATCTCTTTGTACAGCAAGCCGATGAAGAAACGTGCGAGCAAGTCATTAGAGATTATGGCTATGCGCTCAAAGAAATGCTCGCTGTAAACATTTTTCCAGGAGACATGCTGTTAAAAAACTTTGGCGTAAGTAAACATCATAGAGTTATCTTCTATGACTATGATGAGGTGCAATATCTCACAGAAATGAACTTCAGAGCGCTGCCAAAACAAGGGCTTGATAATATGTACGACTCTGGCGATATTTCCAGTGCACCGCAAGACGTCTTTCCTGAACAGTTGTGTACATTTGTTCTGACAAATCCTACACTAAAGGAAATGTTTCTGCGCCATCATGCTGATTTGGCTGAGGTGTTGTTTTGGCAGCAAGCACAACGCGATATTCGTGAGAAAGTCGTAAGACATATTTACCCTTATCCACATGAAAATCGCTTTCTCCAAGATGCCAAAAAAGAAGAATAATACAAAGGAAAACTGAGTGAACATTAGTAAAATTGACCTTAACCTGCTGGTTTACCTCGATACCTTACTTCGAGAGTGCAATGTAACACGTGCCGCAAATCAATTAAGTATTACCCAACCGGCAATGAGTAACGGTCTTAAGCGTCTCAGAAACCTCTTTAATGACCCTATTTTAGTACGTACCAGCGAAGGCATGGTGCCAACAGAGCGCGCGCTTGAGCTGCAGCCTGTGATCCGTGGCATACTCATGACTTTGGAAGAAACCTTAGCCCCTAACAGGGAGTTTGAAGCAGCGAGTAGTAATCGAGTATTTAGGATTATGGCCAGCGACTATGCTGCAAGTACGCTTGCGCCGAAACTTCTAACTAAACTTCATGAAGAAGCTCCAGATACGACCCTTGATATTCTCACGCCGAGTGATGTTACTTTTCATGATGTAGAAAATGGCAAGGTAGACATGGCAATTAACCGCTTCGAAAATCTACCGCAATCGTTTCATCACAAACGAATTTGGAAGGATAGTTTTTGCTGTCTGGTGAAATCCGATAACCCGGTTATTACCAACTTTACGCTTGATGCCTATTTAAAATCTCGCCATATTTGGGTAAGTAAAACCGGATTTGGTGTTGGGGTAGGAATGGATCCCGCTGATGTACAGAAGCTTGGCTGGGTTGACGAGGCACTTGCACACTTTGGAAAACACAGAAACATCGCAACTTTTACACGTAATTACCACGTTGCAATTCATTTAGCAAAAGAGCAGAACTTAATCGCAACATTGCCGTCAAAAGCCGCGAATATCTATCGTGATGATCCGACCTTAGCGGTTCTGGAACCGCCATTCCCTATTCCGCCGTTTGAGTTAGATATGATTTGGAGCCCGCTATTACACCGCGATGCGAGCCACATTTGGTTGAGACAAAAAATTGCTGAGGTAGCTGAAGAGCTAGCATAGCGATATAACTAAGCTTTGCTTTGGTGCGCTTTTTGAAATTGGTATCGCCAGCTAATTGAACTATCCTTTTATCTATATGCATAAAAGGTGCGATAGAGCATGGCGAAATTCTCTTATAGAGCAACGGTTGATAGTAAAGAGAAACTTATCCACGCAGCCGCATACGGGGAATGCGTGGAAGCCAATATTATTGAGATGTACAAAAATTTAGGGCTTGCACTTAAAGCGAATCAGCTAAAAAGTTTAGTTATCGACGTCTCTCAATTACATATCACCTACGACTATCCAAGCGTGCTAACCGTTTTACAAAAACTCAATCAATTTGTCGATGGGATTACTCTTGCCCGAGTTATCTCCCCCTCAGACACCAAAAGTGGATTAATTGAAGCATTTGCTGACAAGCACGGCTTAACGATTAAGAACTTCGAGAACTACAACGACGCAGTGGCTTGGGTGCATACTGTGAATGAAAAAAATATATAAAATTAAGTGAATATTCAGAATAAAGTCATGATATCAGTGATATTATTTGTCGTTGGTCAATAACAACCGGCCAACCATAAGTAATACCAATTGAATTAATTCTCTAATCAATTTGAAGGGTGAAATAGCATATTAGCTTCGTTAAAAATTTCTCATTTAGAACAACTAAATAGCAAAATTTTTGCCTTGCTACTAAAGCTATTTCCCCGCTTCAAGATAGATCATTTACTTAATACAACTGGTATAATTTGTGAACAACCTTTATTTCATACTAGGGAACTATGGAACACTATATCTCAACGTTCATTTTTTTCTTTGCGGTCATCGACCCCATTGGCACCATTCCAGTATTTATCGCAACCACCACAGGCTTTGATATTGCGACAAAACGAAAAATAGCGGTTAAAGCCACACTGGTTGCAGCCATTGTATTGCTGTTTTTTATTATTGCAGGCGAAATCATTTTAAACGCAATTGGTATTCCCCTACCTGCATTCGCGATTGCCGGAGGCATCGTACTATTCATCTTTGCCATGACAATGATTTTTGGCGAGGGTAAGCCAAGTGAAGAAATTAAGTTAGACAGTAAAGCATCCGATACCGCTATTTTCCCTTTAGCAATGCCTTCTATCGCAAGCCCAGGGGCAATGCTGGCAGCCGTTTTGCTGACTAAAAACAGCGAAAACAATGTATTTGAACAACTCCAAACCTCAATGATTATGCTCAGCGTATTGGCTATCGTGTTAATATTTTTACTAGTTGCGACAAAAATTCATCAATGGATTGGTGATAGTGGCGCAAGTATCGTCAGCCGAGTAATGGGACTTATTTTAGCTTCCGTTGCGGTATCTAGTGTATTGGCGGGTATTAAAGAATATTTTATGTTGTAATAGAGAGTAACGAGAGGGCTAGCCCTCTCTTTCGATGTCATTGTTTCAAAATAAATTTCTTCACCGCTTTATTATGCTCAGTCAGTGTTTTCGAAAAGTGATGCCCACCATCTCCTGACGCAACAAAGTAAAAGTATTCGGTTGTTGCTGGATTAAGTGCCGCATGGATAGCAGCACGAGACGGCATTGCAATGGGTGTCGGTGGCAAGCCATCAATTCGATAAGTGTTATATGGCGTTTTTTCACGGATATCTTCACGTTTAATGTCACCATCAAAGTGCTCACCAATACCATAAATAATGGTTGGATCTGTCTGTAAACGCATACCTTTACGTAAACGATTGATGAAAACCGAGGCTACTTTATCTCTTTCTGCAACTACGCCCGTTTCTTTCTCAATAATCGAAGCCAAGATCAAGGCTTCATAAGGCGTGTTTAAAGGAAGGTCTGGCATTCTATTTTGCCATTCCTTTTCAAGCACACTCTGCATTTTGGTATGAGCACGTTTAAGTAACCGTAGCGCTGAGTCATTTCCATGATAGTGGTATGTATCGGGGTACAACCATCCTTCAGCTGAACTTTGCGATATATTCAGTTGTGCTGTCAGCTTATCAATGTCTTGCGTTAAGTAGGGGGCGCTGAGTAGCTTGTTTTTGACTTCCCAAATGGGCATCCCTTCAATGATTGTAAAGCTAAAGTTGTGTTGATCCCCGCGACTAATTTTGCTGATGGCATCTAGCACAGTTAGCCCTTTAAGATCGTAAAAGCCCGCTTGTAACGCGAATAACTTAGGCTCTAACTTACTATAAAGTTGATAAGGAAAACAGTTAGATAATGCCCCGCTACGCTGCCATAGATGACATAGCTGATTAAATGTTTGCCCAGCCTTTATCTCAACTAATGGCTCAGAGATATTAAGTGGTTCAAATTTAACCTTATTTATTTGCTGAGATAACCACCATGACGCTGCTGCTATCAAAAATGCGACTATGATAAACAGTTTTTTCATTTATATTACTTCCCTAAAAATCGCCTTTTCAATTCATGTAAGTCGGCGATATCGAAATGTTTATTCTCAATTCTTACTACAGGTACCAACTGCATTAAACTATTACAAATAAATACACCATCAGCTGCTTTTAACTCGTCAAAAGCAATATTTTTGACCCTAATGTCGTGTTTACTTTCAAGTGCGCTTAAAAACACCCCTTTAATGCCTGAGCCACTAAGATCTGGTGTATGCAGCGTGTTGTCTTTAATCATGATGATATTTGCCGCTGATGCTTCAATCACCCTATCATTGATGTCCGTCACAATGACATCGTCGCAAACCAATGTCAGTGCATCTTGTTTAATAAGTACTTGTTCTAATCGATTCAGTGTCTTTAATCCAGCGAGTAACGGCTGAATACCCAGTTTAACTCGGCTTAATGCGACCTCAATCCCATTCTGCTGCCAAGTTGTATAGTATGAAGGAAAAGGTAATACCTGAATACTCACACTCAGCTTTGGCGTCTCAGGAGCTTGATAACCACGGCCTCCTTCCCCTCGAGTGATAAGGATCTTTAGCACCGCTTCCGCTTTATCTTTAACTTGCTCTTGAACCAAAAACTCGATTTCGTCTAGTCGTAACTCAGGAAAGCCCAAGCGCTGCTGACATTCCACCAGTCGGTTTCTGTGAAGTGGCCACAAATCAACATTTCCATCACGGACTAACGCAGTGGTAAAAAAGCCATCGCCATAGGCCAATCCTCTGTCAGTGTTAGAAAAAAGCTGTTGATTATCCACATCACTTTCCTTTTTAAGGGTATCAAAAACATAAAAAAACTCGGCAATGCCGAGCTTTTTTATCATAACCTACTTTGCTATAAGATTACTAAGGCTGATCTACACCTTTTTAAATAGCAACGAACCGTTTGTTCCACCGAAACCAAACGAGTTACACAAAGTGTACTCTAGTTTCGCATCACGGGCAGTATGAGGCACATAATCTAAATCACAGCCTTCATCTGGGTTATCCAAGTTAATGGTCGGCGTTACTTTTTGGTCTTGCAGCGCAAGAATCGAAATAATTGATTCAACTGAGCCCGCAGCACCAAGTAAGTGACCCATCATTGATTTAGACGAGCTCACCATCACATTTTTTGCCGCAGAAC
Organism: Pseudoalteromonas sp. CO342X; assembly: GCF_004208915.1. Taxonomy (NCBI): domain Bacteria; kingdom Pseudomonadati; phylum Pseudomonadota; class Gammaproteobacteria; order Alteromonadales; family Pseudoalteromonadaceae; genus Pseudoalteromonas; species Pseudoalteromonas sp. CO342X. The sequence goes on along the minus strand of NZ_SGPH01000014.1, from coordinate 166,546 downwards.
CAAATACCGACTTAACAGCATGCGTCTCTGCAACGTCACCCGCTGGAGTAGAAGTACCGTGTGCGTTGATATAGCCAACCTGCTCTGCATTGATCCCTGCATCATTCAATGCATTAACCATAGCTTGTGCAGCGCCAGCACCATTTTCTGGTGGTGATGTCATGTGATATGCATCGCCACTCATACCAAAGCCAACCAGTTCAGCGTAGATTTTCGCACCACGAGCTTTCGCATGCTCATACTCTTCCAGTACGATCACACCAGCTCCATCAGCTAGCACAAAACCATCACGGTCTTTATCCCAAGGGCGAGAAGCCGCTTGCGGATCATCGTTACGCGTAGAAAGCGCACGAGCCGCGCTAAAACCACCCATACCAATTGGGGTTGACGCTTTTTCAGCACCGCCTGCTACCATCGCATCCGCATCGCCGTACGCAATCATACGTGCTGCATGGCCAATATTATGAAGGCCAGTTGTACATGCAGTAACAATCGAAATATTTGGACCTCTCAAGCCATGCATGATGGACAAGTGACCAGAGATCATATTGATAATGGTAGAAGGAACGTAAAACGGAGAAAGCTTGCGTGGACCGCTATTTAATAGCTTAACGTGGTTTTCTTCAATTAGCGTCAAGCCACCGATACCAGAACCGATGGCTACACCAACTCTAGCGGCGTTCTGTTCGTTAACTTCAAGACCTGAGTCTTTTAAAGCCTGTACACCTGCAGCGATACCATACTGGATGAAGACATCCATTTTTTTAGCATCTTTAGGGGAAATGTACTCAGTGACATCAAAGTCGTTAACTAAACCAGCAAACTTAGTCCCGAAACCTTCTGTGTCAAAATGCGTGATATTGCGAATGCCACTACGGCCTTCTAATAAGCCCTGCCAGGTAGATGCAACATCATTACCCAGCGGCGTCAACATACCTAAGCCAGTTACTACGACTCGACGTTTAGCCACGGTGTCCTCCAAAAAGGGATTATTATAATAATTGGGGGGTCTAGAAAGAGTTAGGGCAGCGAGTGCTGCCCTAATAGAAAAGCTAGTTACTCAGCGTGAGCAGTAACGTAGTCGATAGCTGCCTGAACAGTAGTGATTTTCTCTGCTTCTTCATCAGGGATCTCTGTATCGAACTCTTCTTCTAGCGCCATTACAAGCTCAACAGTGTCTAGAGAGTCAGCACCTAAATCATCAACGAAAGACGCTTCTGATTTAACTTCTTCTTCTTTAACACCTAGTTGTTCAACAATAATTTTCTTTACGCGTTCTTGGATGTCGCTCATTCTTCTTTCCTTTATTTAAACGCTACTGCGTTAATTTTCAGATTGCGGCGCAGTTTACGACGCATCATTCTGGGATTCAAGGATTGACCCGTACTTTTTTTTCTGGTCAAACCTGTTACAAAGCTTTGGATCTTTTTATCGCCTATTTTCGCGACGATTTCAAGTACGTTGTCGACAAGATCACAAAAATTTCAATTGATTTGTGATCTTAGCGGGTTAAACCATGTACATCGCACCATTTACGTGCAAAGTTTCACCAGAAACATACGCTGCCGCATCTGATGCTAAATAAACCACAGCCGCTGCGATTTCTTCTGGCTGACCTAAACGACCTGCTGGTACATTCGCCAAAGTCGCTGCTTTTTGCTCATCAGTTAGCTCATCCGTCATGTCTGTCTGAATGAAGCCCGGTGCTACAGTATTTACCGTAATACCACGAGATGCAACCTCACGCGCCAATGATTTTGTAAAACCAATTACACCCGCTTTTGCAGCAGCATAGTTAGCTTGACCCGCATTACCCATAGTGCCCACTACCGAGCCAATGTTAATGATACGGCCATTTTTCTTCTTCATCATTGGGCGAAGTACCGCTTTTGATAAGCGGAAAATAGATGACAAGTTTGTATCGATGATGTCATCCCACTCTTGATCTTTCATGCGCATCAGCAAGTTATCGCGTGTGATACCAGCATTGTTTACCAACACATCGATATCACCTAAGTCTGCTTTGATTGCATCCAAAGTTGCTGCGATTGAGTCGGCATCTGTCACGTTTAGGGCATAACCTTTACCATTTTCGCCTAGATACTCAGAGATACGCTCTGCACCAGACTCACTCGTTGCTGTACCCGCAACTTTTGCACCTTGTGCCACTAAGGCGTTAGCGATTGCTTTACCAATACCACGGCTAGCACCCGTTACTAGTACTACTTTTCCTTCTAAAGAAAATAAATTACTCATAATGCTCTCGTTATTATTCTGCTGCAGCAATGGCAGCTAAATCATTTACTGACACACACGACACTGAGCGGTCGATGCGTTTGACAAGACCCGAAATCACTTTACCAGGGCCGAACTCAAAAGTTGTTGTAACACCTTCTTTTGCAACCGCTTGTACAGTTTCAGTCCATCTTACTGGACTATAGAGCTGACGAATAAGCGCATCTTTTATTGCTGCAGCATCTTTTGCAACAGCAACGTCAACATTGTTGATCACATCAAACTTTGGCTCTGAAAAAGCGAGTGCTTCAAGATCTTTGGCTAATTTATCAGCCGCAGGTTTCATTAATGCGCAATGAGATGGAACGCTAACTGCAAGTGGTAATGCGCGTTTAGCTCCTGCTTCTTTACACGCTTCAGAAGCTCGATTTACGGCTTCAACGTGACCCGCAATCACCACTTGGCCTGGTGAGTTGTAGTTTACCGGCGAAACAACGTCACCCTGTGCAGATTCGGCACACACCTTGGCAATCACGTCATCATCCAAACCAATAATTGCCGCCATTGACCCGGTGCCAGCAGGAACTGCTTCTTGCATGTATAAACCACGTTTTTCAACTAACTTAACGGCATCTGCAAGGGTTAATACTTCTGCACATACTAGTGCAGAGTATTCACCTAGACTATGGCCTGCTAGTGTCAGTTCAGCTTCAACACCTTTCTCTTGCCATGCTCTAAAGATAGCAACACTTGCGGTTAATAATGCCGGTTGAGTACGATGCGTTTGGTTTAATTCTTCTTCAGGACCGTTTAGCACAAGTTCGGCTAAATCGTAGCCTAGTGCTTCTGAGGCTTCAGCGAAAGTCGCTTTAACGATATCAGAAGATGCTAATAATTCAGATAACATGCCCACGCTTTGTGAGCCCTGTCCTGGGAAAAATAATGCGATTTTTTGTGACATATTGTGCTCTTATTTTCTCTGTTGTCGCCACGTCCTCATGTCACTTAGCAGTGTTAGGGATGCGGACCTGACGGTTGTTTTTCTGTGTCGACCTGAGCAAACACCGCTTGGATCTTTTCAGGGATCTTGCGTTGTACTTCTTGCGCAGCTTCTTCAATCGCGGCTAAAAATGCCTTCGTTGTGGCATTTCCGTGACTTTTCACAACAATACCGCGCAATCCTACCAGACTTGCGCCGTTATACTGGTCGGGGTTCACCCTTCTATACAATTTTTTTATAACGGGTCGAAGTAAAAAGGCCAACGCTTTATAAAAAAAGTGCTTTTTTAACGCTTTGCTAAACTTATGCATGATGAGTTTGGCAATCCCTTCACAGGTTTTCAAGGCGACGTTACCGACAAATCCCTCACACACAATTACATCGGCTTTGCCAGAGAACATATCGCTCCCCTCACAATAGCCTTGATAATTAATAACAGATGAGGATTTCATTAATTTTGCAGCTTGCTTGATACCATCATGGCCTTTGATTTCTTCAGAGCCAATGTTTAGCAAACACACTTTAGGTGAAGGAATATTTAATGCCTCTCCAGCCACGATTGAGCCCATAATACCAAACTGGTAGAGGGTTTCAGGGTCGCAATGTACATTCGCACCAAGATCAAGCAAATAAACGGGCTGCTTTTTCTCTGTTGGAACGGCTGAAATTAACGCGGGACGCTTGATGCCAGGCAACATTTTTAACACATAGTGGGCCATAAAAAAGAGCGCACCTGTATTTCCTGAACTAACACAAGCCTGCGCTTCGCCAGATTTCACTAAATCAAGCGCAATACGCATTGAAGACTGCTTTTTATTTCTAAGCGCTGAGGCTGGTTCACAACCGTTAGTGACGACTTCTTTACAGTGTTTAATTTTGAGTCTTGGATGATCCAGCATATTTGCTTTAGTCAAAGCACTTTCAATAACTTGCTGATTACCACAGAGGATTAAATTTAGATTTGGGTGCTTAAGCACAGCAGCGACAGCTGCGGGGATAGATGAACGGGGGCCGTAATCGCCCCCCATCATATCTAACGCAATGGTTAGATCGGTCAGCATAAAGTAATCTCTTACTTAGAAATTACTTTAACGCCTTTGTAGTAACCGTCAGCAGTCACGTGGTGACGACGATGAGTCTCGCCAGAAACCTGATCTACAGTTAGAGCTGGTCCACTGATCGCATCGTGTGAACGACGCATACCACGACGTGCGCGTGACTTCTTGCTTTTTTGTACCGCCATTAGCCTTCTCCTAAGAATCTTTCTTAAGTTGTTTCAAAATTTCAAATGGATTTGGTTTGCTATCTTCTGCTTCAATTTCACCAAAGCTCTTTGGCTTATCAGAATAAGAGCATAGTGCTTCATCATGCGTCGGGACTATCGGAATTGCGAGTAATAGCTCATCTTCGACGATCTGTCTTAGATTAACCTCACCCTCTTCATCCAGTTCCAACACATCATAACGCTCGGGAAGATCATCCGACTCTGCACCTAATCCGACTGGCGAATACGCAAAGTCTTGTTCCAAATCCAACCCTAATTCATCATTACAACGCTGACATACAACGGTTAGATGGGCTCGGACTTTGCCTTGCACAACAACCAAACCTTGTTCGTCGATGTTGAAATGAATGTCTACCGCTATTTCACTATTTTGATCACGCACAACTTGCTGCAAGCGAGAAAGTTCTTCAAGCATTACAACACCGTCATAAGATGCTCGACGTTGCGCTGCTCTGCATGGATCAATAGTGATGGGAATTTTCACCTTTTGCATAGGGGCTGCATCATATAGATAGTTACTGTGTTAGTCAAAGTAAAAATACACTTTCCCTTTGTTTTTCGCGTTATTGCGCATTATCCTGTTGGCAATGTTGTCACAAAGATAAAAATCTCATGAAAACGCCCCTTATTCTAGCCTCAAGTTCGCCATTTAGGCAGTCAATTTTGAAAAAATTAATGCTTCCTTTTGCATCTTTTTCACCGGATGTAGACGAGCAAGCACTCGAAGGTGAATCAGCACAGCAACTTGTTGCACGGTTGAGCGAATCAAAAGCCAAAGCAGCATTAGTAAAATATCAACAAGGTGTGGTGATTGGTTCAGACCAAGTTGCACTATTCAACGGTGAGATCCTAGGAAAGCCGCATAATAAAGCAAACGCGATTAAGCAACTAAGCCTATTTAGCAATAATCGCGTGACTTTTTTGACTGGTTTAACCGTTTTCGACATTGAAAGCGGCAAAACGGTCACTGAAGTGGTACCGTTTCACGTTTACTTTCGCCAACTTACCCAAGCCCAGATCAGTAACTATTGTGATGCAGAAACACCTTATAACTGTGCTGGAAGCTTTAAAAGCGAAGGATTAGGGATCTGTCTGTTTGATAAACTTGAAGGAGAAGACCCCAATACCCTGATTGGCCTTCCCCTTATTCAACTCACTAAAACACTGCTCGCGTTTGGTATTGATGTGCTCGCAGAGCAATCAGGCCAACAATAGGTTAGACAAGTCATGATAGTTATCGCAAATATGGGCAGCCGACGTTTGCGATAACTGCTCTCTTGTTGCAACACCCATAGTGACGCCGATCGCGTCAATGCCTGCATTTTTCGCTAAATTCATATCAATTATCGTATCGCCTATCATGACAGCCTCTGTAGCTTCCACATTTAGTTCAGCCAAAATCTGAAGCAACATATCGGGATGCGGTTTAGACTCCGCCTCACATGCTGTCCGTGTCGTAACGAAAATATCACCCAACCCACTTTCTGCCATCAGGCGGTCAAGTCCTATTCGGCTTTTTCCTGTTGCAACCGCAACTTTGATACCACTGCCATGTAATTGCTTTAAAAGCGTTTCAGCGCCTTCAAATAGAGGCGCTGGGGTTTTGTCTTGATGCTTATAGATATATTTATAAGCCGCAATTAAAGACGCTAATTTGTCTTCATGATTTGGAAAAAGTGTCAGTATCGCTTTATCGAGAGACAGGCCGATAATACTTTTCGCCGCTTCGTTACTGATGGGTGCAATCCCACAAGATTCAGCAGCCAAATGAATGGTATTTACGATTTTTGGCACAGAGTCCATGACGGTGCCATCCCAGTCGAAAATCACACACTTGTAGCGCATGTTACTTCCTCAATTTAACTAAGCATGCTTCCAAAGCCCCATCCAATGGTGCCTCTACATGGTGTGTCGTTTCTGTTTTTGGGTGCATAAATCTGAGTTCTTTGGCATGCAAAAACAGTCTATTTAATCCCACTTCACGCATTTTGGCATCAAACACCTGATCGCCATACTTATCATCACACGCAATCGGATGTCCTTTACATTGTGTATGCACTCGGATCTGGTGCGTTCTACCTGTTACGGGTGACGCCTGCACTAAAGTTGCGGACTCAAAACGCTCAACGACTCTAAAACGAGTATGAGAAGGCTTGCCTTGCTCATGATCCACTCGCACCACTCGCTCACCTGACTTTAAGGTATTTTTACGTAGCGGTTCGGTGACATTTTTATGTTTGGCATCCCATTGCCCTGAAACCAGCGCAAGGTAATTTTTCTCCATGGTCTTTTCTCTTAGCTGCTCATGAAGTCCTTTAAGCACAGCGCGGCGCTTTGAAATCAACAAACAACCCGATGTGTCGCGGTCCAAACGGTGAACCAACTCCAAGCTTTGCTCTTGTGGGCGTAATGCTCTTAATGCTTCAATTAAGCCATAGCTTAAGCCGCTGCCACCATGTACCGCCATACCGGCAGGCTTATTTATAACTATCAGATACTTATCTTCATAAAGAATGGCATCTTCTAAGTTTGCGACTTTATCTAGATTTTTAGGCACAAACTCTGTTTTCTCCGCAACACGCACAGGTGGGATACGGATTTCATCATTGATTTGTAGTTTATATACAGGCTTCACCCGCTTTTTGTTTACCCGCACTTCCCCTTTACGAAGAATTTTATATACGGCGCTTTTTGGCACCCCTTTCAAATGCGTAACTAAAAAGTTATCGATCCTTTGACCTTCTTGGTCTTCAGTCACGGTAACAAAGCTAACTTGTAATGCGGGTTTCTCTGACATTGCCTAATCACTGATTTGAGTAATAATTTAGTTGCTATCTCGACATTATTAGTGGGATAATCAGGCCGCAAATTTTTGCGAGGTGCTTTTTATCGCAAAAACAATGTCGTGATGCACATCTTGGATGGCAGATCATACAGATTAGAGCTAATATTTCCAAAGCTTTTATCATGCATCTAAGATAAACACGTGCGAACAGTCAGTGCGAAGCGCGTAATATTTCGTTTAATGACTGGACACGATGAACAAACCAAAAAGCAAGAAATTAAAATTTGTCTGATACGTTTACCACAGTTGCAGTAATACCCGTGCATAGCAGGCCGCAACTCGTGAATAATCACAAAGCAATCAAGTCAAAAGATGGTGATAGCCAAGCTTGGCAAACCAAGCTCAACTTACCCCGTGCATGACTACTTTGTGAAACGAATAAACGTGCAAAAAGCGAACGATGGATCAGTGATTTTACCCTGATTTAAAGCGGAAACTGTGAATATGTTCCCTTTCCCCCAGTCGTGAGACTGCATCATTTAATAGGAACATCCAAGGCGTAGCACGCTGTCGCTGGCAAGACGTATCAGGCGCTGTAAATAATTAAGTAGAGAATTACAATATGAAACGTATGCTGATCAATGCAACGCAGCAAGAAGAAATGCGCGTGGCACTGGTTGACGGCCAGCGTCTATACGATCTAGATATAGAAAGCCCTGGTCACGAACAGAAAAAAGCCAATATCTATAAGGGTAAAATTACCCGTATCGAACCATCCCTAGAAGCCGCATTTGTTGATTATGGCGCTGAGCGTCACGGATTCCTTCCTTTAAAAGAAATCGCTAAAACGTATTTCCCAGATGGCTATACATTCAATGGTCGCCCTAACATCAAAGACGTGATCAAAGAAGGTCAAGAAGTCATCGTTCAGGTTGATAAAGAAGAACGTGGTCAAAAAGGCGCGGCACTCACAACGTTTATCAGCGTCGCTGGTAGTTACTTGGTATTAATGCCAAATAACCCAAGAGCTGGCGGTATTTCACGTCGTATCGAAGGTGATGAGCGTATTGAGCTAAAAGAAGCATTGAGTCGCTTAAACGTACCTAAAGGTATGGGTCTTATCGTTCGCACCGCGGGCGTAGGTAAATCTTTCGAAGAACTAGAGTACGACCTTAAGGCGCTACTCGTTCATTGGGACGCAATCCAAAATGCGGCAAATAGCGGTAAAGCACCTTTCCTAATTCACCAAGAAAGTAACGTTATCTTCCGTGCAATTCGCGATTATTTACGTCGTGATATCGGTGAGATCCTAATTGATAAACCGCGTGTTTTTGAAGAAGCGAAGGCGCATATTGAGCGTTTCCGTCCAGATTTCATCAATCGTGTTAAGCTTTATCAAAACGATGTGCCGTTATTTACGCATTATCAAATTGAGAGTCAGATTGAGTCAGCTTTCCAGCGTGAAGTGCGTTTGCCTTCAGGTGGTTCTATCGTTATTGATCCAACAGAAGCACTCACTTCTATCGATATCAACTCGTCAAAAGCGACAAAAGGTGGCGATATCGAAGAGACGGCGCTGAACACTAACTTAGAAGCGGCTGACGAGATTGCACGCCAATTACGTTTACGTGACTTAGGTGGCCTAATCGTTATCGACTTTATCGATATGACTCCGCCTCGCCATCAACGTGAAGTAGAAAACCGCTTGAAAGAAGCCGTTCGTACCGACCGTGCTCGCGTGCAAATCGGTAAGATTTCTCGTTTCGGCTTATTAGAAATGTCGCGTCAACGTTTGCGCCCGTCTTTAGGTGAAGCGAGCCAACATACGTGTCCACGCTGTGACGGCCAAGGCACCATTCGCTCAAACGAATCCATTGCTTTGTCTATCTTGCGTCTAATCGAAGAAGAAGCGATCAAAGATAATACCGCTCAGGTCAACGCTCAAGTGCCTGTTGCTGTTGGTGCTTATCTATTAAATGAAAAGCGTCGTTCTGTGCAACGCATCGAAAAGCGCCACGAGTGCCACGTTGTTATCATTCCTAACCAACATCTAGAAACACCGCACTATGAAGTGGTTAGATTGCGTAAAGATGAAACAACAGAAGCTGCGAGCTATGAGCAAATCACCGCGCCTGAGCCTGAAGTTGTTGAAATTGCTCGAGCTCAAGCGATTGTGAAAGAGGAGCCTGTGTTAAAAGGTGTCGTTATGCCTGATGCACCAGCGCCTGCGCCAGCCCCTACTTCAACTCAAGCTGCAAAACCACAAACGCATAAGCCACAAGCAAAACCAACTCAAAGCGGCACTAGCTTGTTTGCGAAGATTGGTCAATGGTTCAAGAGCCTATTTGCTAGTGACAGCGATAACCAAGAAGAAAACAAATCTTCTGAAGAAAAATCATCACGCGATAACAACCGTGATAATCGCCGTCGCAATAATAACAATCGTCGTCGTAACAATAACCGCCGTCGTAACGATCAACAAAAAGAAACAACGGTTGAATCGAAAGACGAAAACAACGGTAACGAGCAACGTGGTGATAACCGCAAACGCCGTCGTCCAAATAACAGAAAACGCCAAGATCAGGACAAAGCAAACCGTCCAGCTAAGGAATCTGTAAACGATAACGTTGAAACGCTCGAGGCTAACGACGCGCCAGTTAAAGAAGCAACAGTAAAACCACGCAGACAAAGACGTAATCTTCGCAAGAAGGTACGTGTGGAAGAAACCAACGCACAGGATACTAACACCTCAGAGCAAGCTAGCACTGAAGAAGTGAAAGTAGAAGCAAAGCCGCTTGAACAACCAGCGAAAACGGCAGCTGAGCCTAAAGCTGAACAAAAGCCAAGGCAAAGAAAAGCGAAACCTGTCGCGGATAAGTCAGAACAAGAGTCTGCAACTAACGAACAAGTAGCAGCACCTTCTGAACAAGCTGACGTACACGCTCAAGCAAAGCAGCAAGAAACAGCTAGCACTGAGCGCCACGAACAAAACGATGTTACCGAGGTGGTATCTGCTGAACTTTCAGAATCGCAAACTGATGACGAAAATAAAGAAGGCCGCACTCGCTCTAGACGTTCTCCGCGTCATCTGAGAGCTGCAGGTCAACGTCGCCGTCGTCAGGATACGCCTGAAAAAGGTCAAGCTGCTGCATTTGTACCCGTAGCAGATCAAGCCGCTGCAGAATACGAAGCTGAGCTAAAAGCGAAATCTTCTTCTGACAGTGAAACTCAAGCGGAAGTGCAGCAAGAAGCAAGTACAGTTGAGACTCAATTGTCACCTGAAACGGTAGCTGAAGATAATGCACCAGCGGCAGAAGCGACAGTTTCTGAGACGCACACTGATGCAGACCAAGATGTTGAAGCTAAGCCAGCCGAAGCACCGGTTGACGAAAATGCAGCGCAAGAAATAGAGCCTGCAAACGAAGTTGAAGCAGCCACTGCTGAAGCACCAATGCAACAAGCTGCACAGCCCGAAACGTCTGTAAGCGCTGACGAAGTAGTCGCAGAAGAGCTTGAAGCTATGCCGCCAGAAGAAGCCAAAGTAGTTAAAGCTGAGCCAATCGCTGACACAGTAGAGGCTGAACAAGTTGAAACGGCAAAGGCTGAAGATGAAGCTGAAACTGCAGTTGTAGAAGAAACTCAGGCTTCAGACACTGAGGCAACACCAGAAGTTCAGGAGCCAGCAGTCGAGGCACCAGCAACAGAAGCGGTTGTGGAAACAACAGCAGCTGAAGCAGTTACTGAATCTTCAACTGAAGAGACACCAGCCGCTAACGCTATTGAAGCACCTACTCAGCAGGTAGTAAACGGCAATTCAGTACAAAGCCGTGTACGCTTCAACCAAACGGCTGCCGCGCCAATGACAAAAGCACAAAGCGTGATTGAGGATGTCGTGGTAGAAATACCATCTGCGATGCCACATGAACTACGTCAGGCTGTGGCAAATAGCGGCTTGGGTGTTGGCTCTAAGTCACCAACAGGCAGAGCAAGCGCCGACATGGCCTCTCCTGCTCAGGTTGACTAAGCAGTAATTGAAAAGCCAGTCTTTTTAGACTGGCTTTTTTGTGTCCGAATTTTACTGAGTAGACAAATGGTAATACCAGTCCTTCGTAGCACTCCGTGTTATTTATCAGTAGAATGCCGTCAATTCTTTGATCGTTAAAGTCAAAAGTATGATCACACTTAAGAGATTTAAAAACGCCTCTTTAAAAGGTGACCTATTCGGTGGTGTAACCACTGCAATTATTTCTTTACCACTCGCACTCGCTTTTGGTGTTGCCTCTGGTGCTGGCGCAGAAGCTGGGATGTGGGGCGCAATTTTGGTTGGCTTATTTGCCGCGCTTTTCGGTGGTTCAACCTCCCTCATTTCTGAACCAACCGGCCCAATGACTGTTATCATGACAGCAGTACTCACCGCCATGATGAGCAAGTACCCCGAAAATGGTCTTGCGATGGGCTTTACTGTTGTCATGATGGCAGGTGCTTTTCAGGTTTTACTCGGTACGCTCAAGTTAGGTAAATACGTTACCTTGATGCCTTACAGCGTCATCTCCGGATTTATGTCTGGTATTGGTGTTATCCTCATTATTTTGCAGCTTGCTCCTTTACTTGGACACCAAGCGCCTGCAGGTGGTGTTGTTGGCACTTTGTCTAACTTGCCCAGCCTGCTGATGGACTTACACTTTTCTGAGTTGTTCCTCGGGGTGATCACACTTGCAATCTTATTCAAAATGCCAAGTAAGTGGCGCCAGTACGTCCCCGCTCAACTGGTCGCACTCGTCGCCGTTACACTGCTTTCAATTATTATTTTTGATACCGATAGTATTCGCCGCATCGGAGAAATTCCAAGTGGCCTGCCAAGTATTGTGTTTCCTGTATTATCACCAGAGCTATTAGTTGAAATGCTTATCGACGCATTAGTACTGGGCACCTTGGGTTGTATAGATACATTGCTAACAGCAGTAATAGCCGACAGTTTAACGCGAACCGAGCATGATTCTGATAAGGAGCTCAGAGGCCAAGGTATTGCCAATATGATAGCTGGCCTTTTTGGTGCATTGCCAGGTGCTGGCGCAACGATGGGAACTGTGGTCAATATTCAAGTGGGCGCTCGCTCGCCAATCGCTGGGATATTCAGGGCACTAATTTTGATGGCCGTAGTCTTTATCGCGGGCAGCCTGACCGAGCCAATCCCAATGGCGGTGCTTGCTGGTATTGCAGTGTATGTTGGTTTTAATATCCTGGATTGGAGTTTTATCCAGCGTGCTCATAAGCTTAGTGTCAGTCAAATGGCGATTATGTATGGCGTAATGCTACTTACCGTTTTTGTTGACCTGATTGTTGCCGTGGGCCTTGGCGTATTTATCTCTAATGTGATGATCATAGAGAGATTAAGCCGAGTGCAAGCTAATCACGTTAAAGCAATTAGCGACAGTGATAGCGATGAAGATGTGCCACTGACGAAAAAAGAAAGCGAGCTGTTAGATAAAGCCAACGGTAAACTATTATTCTTTTATCTTTCCGGGCCCATGATTTTTAGCGTCTCAAAAGCAATCGCAAGACAACACCGCAAGATTAGTGAATACAAAGCCATGGTATTAGATTTAAGCGACGTAGCTATGATTGATGTCACCGTGGGCTTAGCCATTGAAAATGCGATTACAGATGCGCTTGATGCTGACTGTAGCGTGTTTATCTATTCACCGAATTTGGAGACCACCGATAAACTCAAGCGCTTAAACATTCATGACCGTCTAGGTGACCGTGCATTTTGTGATAGTCGCGAGATAGCGCTTAGTCAAGCCATTGATACTATGGCTAAAACTTATTAAAGTGCGCACTTAAGTGATCCAGTAACAATCGTAAACTGGTCGCGACAAATTGTCTGGGTGGATACAGCGCCCAGACGCCCTCTTCCTCAGGTCTAAAGTTGGTGAGTACCTCTGTTAACTCTCCACTCTCTAGCGCCTCTTGCACGTAATAATGCGGTAACTGTACCAAACCTAAGCCCTGCTTTGCTGCTTCCAAGAGCCCCCAACCACTGTTGCAACGAAGTGGCCCCGCCACTTTAATTTGTCGCGCTTTACCGTGCTCAACAAAGCGCCATTCGCTACTATTGCCAATTAAACATTTATGATTACTAAGCTCAGCGAGCGTATGCGGTTGGCCAAATTGATTTAAATAGATATTTGCACCACACACCATGGTTTTACGTGTGGTTAGCCGTTTGGCGCGCAGTGATGAATCCTGTAACTTACCGAGGCGAATTGCCAAGTCAAAGCCCTTATCGAGCAAGTCAACTTGGTTGTTCGTCAAATGCATTTCTACCTCAACTTTGGGATACAAACGCATAAAGTCAACCACGGCAGGCATGACATAAGATTCGCCGTACATTACCGGTGCGGTAAGCTTAAGTTTGCCTGTAGGCTGTCTATCACGTTGACGGATTGCAGCAGTGGCGTCATCTAATCCATGCTGTAAATGTTTTGCGTGAGATAAAAACACTTCACCTTCCTGAGTCAGCGCTAATTTTCTGGTAGTGCGCGTCAAAAGTTGGATGTTGAGCCGCTCCTCTAACATTTTCACTCGGCGACTAATTTGTGCAACCGAAGTATTTAACTGAGTTGCTGCCCCACTAAATGAGCCATTACTCGCGACCGCAACAAACTCATCAATGCCAATCCATCTATCCATTATTACATATACGTAAAAGTCTTTATGATTTTTATAGATTATCAAAAATCGTAATGTAGTTATACTGCTATCAACTTTTAAGAAAGGAACAAACCATGTCTGAATTTATTAAATCTAAAGCAGCAATCGCTTGGGGCCCAGGTCAACCGCTTAGTATTGAAGAAGTTGATGTTATGCCACCGAAAAAAGGCGAAGTCTTAGTTAAAATCACCGCAACGGGCGTATGTCATACCGATGCTTTCACTTTGTCTGGCGACGATCCTGAAGGCGTATTCCCAGCAATCTTAGGTCATGAAGGCGCAGGTATTGTTGAAGCGATTGGTGAAGGCGTTACCAGCGTTGCCGTTGGCGACCACGTGATCCCATTGTACACACCAGAATGTGGCGAATGTAAGTTTTGTAAGTCTGGTAAAACGAACCTTTGTCAGCAGATCCGTGAAACCCAAGGTAAAGGCTTGATGCCTGATGGCACAACCCGCTTTTATAAAGACGGCCAACCAATTTATCACTACATGGGCACGTCAACGTTCTCTGAGTACACTGTACTGCCAGAAATCTCTTTGGCTAAAGTAAACAAAGAAGCGCCTCTTGAGAAGATCTGTTTGCTTGGCTGTGGTGTCACCACGGGAATGGGCGCAGTAATGAACACCGCTAAAGTGCAAAAAGGCGATACCGTCGCCATTTTCGGCCTAGGTGGGATCGGCTTGTCCGCTATTATCGGTGCGGCAATGGCTGGCGCGAGTCGGATCATTGGTATCGACATCAATGAAGATAAGTTTGAGCTGGCGACAAAGCTTGGCGCAACCGATCTTATCAACCCGAAAAACTTCGATAAACCTATCCAAGAAGTGATCGTTGAAATGACCGATGGCGGCGTGGATTTCTCGTTCGAATGTATCGGTAACGTAGATGTCATGAGAAGTGCCCTTGAGTGCTGTCACAAAGGTTGGGGTGAGTCGGTGATCATCGGTGTTGCAGGCGCTGGACAAGAGATTTCAACACGCCCATTCCAATTGGTTACCGGTCGCGTATGGCGCGGCAGTGCTTTTGGTGGCGTAAAAGGTCGCTCAGAGCTTCCTGAGATTGTTGAACGCTATATGGCTGGTGAATTCAAGCTCAATGATTTTATCACTCATACCATGAAGCTCGAAGATATTAATGAAGCCTTTGATTTAATGCATGAAGGCAAGAGTATCCGCTCAGTGATCCATTACTAGTACCCGCTCAAGGACGCACAGGTTGCGTCCTATTTCGCTTAATTAAGGAGCACTTGATGGAACTGATTTCCAGCAACAAAGTATCCGGCGGTTGGCATAAGCGCTACACACATACCAGCCAGTCGACACAGTGTGAAATGACCTTCGCCATTTTTTTACCTGAAATTGTCAATGAGGGACAACAAGTCCCGGTTTTATATTGGCTCTCAGGGTTAACCTGCAGCGATGAAAACTTCATGCAAAAAGCAGGCGCGTTTAAAAAAGCCAACGAGCTTGGCATCGCGATTGTCGCACCAGATACAAGCCCGCGTGGAGAAGGCGTTGCAGATGATGAAAATGGCGCTTATGACTTTGGTCTAGGTGCGGGATTTTACGTCAATGCGACACAGGCGCCGTATAGTCAACATTATCAAATGTATGACTACGTGACAGAAGAGCTGCCTCAGTTAATCGAAACGCACTTCCCTGTTAGCCCACAAAAAGCCATTAGTGGTCACTCCATGGGTGGGCACGGTGCGTTAATTATTGGGCTTAGAAACCCTGATGCCTATACGAGTATCTCTGCGTTTAGCCCAATCGTTAACCCAAGTAACTGCCCCTGGGGTCAAAAAGCGCTAACAGGATATTTAGGTGACGACAAACAGCGTTGGCAACAATATGACGCGACCGAACTATTGTCGCACTATGTTAGCCCAACAAAACGTCCGATACTCATTGAGCAAGGTTCAAGTGACCAGTTTTTAGACGAGCAGCTAAAGCCTTGGGTATTCGAACAAGCTGCAGAAAAAGCAGGCTACCCTATCACGCTAAACATGCATGAAGGTTACGATCATAGCTATTTCTTTATCTCGAGTTTTATTGAACATCATCTTGAGTTTCATGCTAACTATATGAGGTGAGCCTGACTGCCGTTTGCGCATTTAAGCACTAAGCTAAAAATAAAAAAGGCGTACTCCCTGTACGCCTTGCTTGCTTAACATTATTTGGTATCAAATCATCAGATTAAATCGCCGTATGGATTCGTTGGACAAAGCTGTATGCTTTGCTCGAACCCTGGAATGGCTAACTCTTGCTGACTTAAATTCAATTCAGACTCATCAATCATGCCATTGCCAAAACGATAAATGAGCTCGTATTGGCCATAATCAGCCGCTTGCTGATATGCAATTTGTCTTTGTGTTGTAATGGCAAGTTGTTGCTCATAATTTGCAAACTCAGCTTGGCTATAACGCTTGCTTAGTAGCTGCTTCGTGAGCTTTGGAGAAAGTACCGTTGCCGTTGCATTGTTACCACCAAACCCTTTTGAATTTATAAACGCTATATCCATAGGGTCGCAATGATAGTGCTCGGTACGAATATCTAGATGCTCGGCGTGAACATCTTCAGCTACTGCATTAATCGTGGTGATCCCTGGCATAATATTGTATTCAAACACCCCCAGTGCCATTGCTAATTGATCGCCAGAAGCTGGCGCAATGGTGTGACCAACATACGCTTTTGGCGCCGCCACTTTCCAGCAATTAATCGCAAAAGTTTCTGCGATTTTGTGGTAGATAAGCGACTCAGTAACCCGGTTTTGTGGTGTGCTTGAGCCATGTGCCAAAATAAAGCTGCGTTTTACTAACGCCTCGGTGCCTGCGATTTGCTGAGCCAGCGCGACCGATTTTGCCATGGTAATATAGTTACCAGGTCCAGGTGCCGTAATCGACTTTTTCACGCCGTCTGCGTTGACATATACATCAGCCACAGAGCCCATGATCTGCGCGCCAAGCTCCAGTGCTAAGGCGTCATCCATCAAAATAGCCACTTGTGCCCCTTCACCAATTGTAAAGCCACAGTTTTCACCAAAAGGACGACTTGTTTTGCGATAATCTACACACTCAGTACCATCAAGTTTACGCAAACCTTCTTCATTTGCGAGTGCGCCCATATTACCGAAGCCTTCGATGATCTCTGGTGTAATAGCACACTCAACACTGGCTACAATCGCCACTCGAGTACGGCCAGCCTGAATATCATTCACCGCAGCGCGAAGGTTATATAGAAACGTTGCACAGGCACCTGATGTCGTAAACGTTGTGCCAACGCTGCCAGTAACATAAGCATTGATAAAGTCAGTGGACATGGTATTGAGTCCTAACGCCAACTGCTTAGTGCTTACTCGGTCGCCACGTAAACGACTACGTACTAATCCACCTAAGCCCTCATCATTCATTTGCCCCGCCACAGAGGCAGAGTAAGTGCCGATTTGGTCCGGTCGTACGCTGTTCATTATCTTATCCCACTCAAGACCCGTTGAGCGGATAGCGTCGGTTGCAGCAAAAATCGTCGCCTGAAGGCCGCGTGGTTGGTAACGGCTGTTATACATGAGCGACGGCTCAAAGCCCGTTGGTAATTGGCCTGCGGCTTTAATTGGATTGTCTCTATAGCTATCGTGCTTAACTTCAATCTGGTCCGCAATGGTTACCTCAACCGTTTTTGGATCAAGCTCAATCACTTGCCAAGCTGCAGGGACTGGCTCTGGTAAGTCACGCTTACGACAACTGAATACTATCTTGCTGTCATCATTTGCTTTCATTGTGAGCTTTTGCTGCCAAGGGGTCGCATCTACATCAAAATGGTTTTTTTCGATTTTACGGATCAACGTACCCGCTAAGATCTGCTCACCAAAACGCGACTCAATCTCCACCTCTGGAATGACTTGGTCGTTTTGGTCAATTAGCTGGCCATCTTCATAACGCACTAAGTTCATTAAACTCGCAAGGCCCAAATAGGTCTCTTGTCGGTCTTTAGCATTTAGCTTATCAAGTACAATACGTTTGTAGCCTTGATGGAAAGAGGTGCGCCCCGCGGCGTTAATACCCCCCATTCCTACAATAATTGGCAATGCTGTCATGTCGTTCCTACTTCTGAACTAAGATAATGACTTGATTTTAATTGCATTCGAATTTAAGTTTTTACAAAATACGCCACACATAAATCATTTTTCGCCAAACCAAAGAGGTCGGAGCAGATGAAACCCTGTACAAAGGTCGCCATTGTGCTTTACAAGCATATGCTCGTTACCAGTGTCACCTTACCGCTGGAAATGCTCAAAGCCGGACAAGCCTTTGCTAAAGTGCATCTAAAAGAGGCTTATGTTCCTTTAGAAGTTCTCCTTTGCAGCAGCCAAGGCGAGGCAGTCAACGCCGATAATTACCTGACACTTGAGGCACAAAGTGACTTTAGCTCCTTGCCTTTATATGACTACATTATTGTGCCAAGCATATGGCGAAATCCAAGACCTATTGTAAGACAAAACCAAGCGCTGAGTGAGTCACTTGCCGATGCATGGGGAGCAGGAAGCACACTGATAGGTGTAGGTACGGGTGTTTGCTTTTTAGCAAGTTCTGGCCTGCTTGACGGGCATTCAGCAACGACCCACTGGCATTTTGCCAAACAATTTTCTCAGCTATATCCCAATGTTGAATTAAAACCGGATTACTTTATCACTCAATCAGAGCGGATCTACACTGTAGCCAGCTTAAATGCGCTGGCCGATGTGATTGTTCATATTATTGAGTTACTGTACGGGATAGAAGCCGCACACCATGTGCAGCAAAACTTCTCTCATGAAATTCGTAAACCGTACGAAGAACAGCGCTATTTAGAGGGTGCTGTTGACCGTCATGCTGATGAACAAATTGCCGCTATCCAATTTTGGCTTAAAAATAACGCCGCATCGGAAATCTCTTTACCCGCTGTGGCAGCGCAATTTGATTTGAGCTATCGCACCTTTAACCGCCGTTTTAAACAAGCAACAGGGCAAACCGCCGTTGCCTACATACAACAGGTGCGTATTGAGATGTGCAAAGAGCTGCTCGCGAGCAGTAATCTCTCCATTCAAGATATTGCCCTTGCTTCTGGATTTAATTCACAAGGGCAATTAAGCAGAGTATTTAGGCAATTAATGGGAAAATCACCAAGCACATATCGGGCAATAGTAAGAAAGAAATTGTTCTCGTAGCAACTCGTAGCAAAACGAGAGTAAACCACTCTACAGTATTTGCATCACGGTTAACGTTTGCTGTTGGCCGTTGAAGAAAAATGAAATATCTTCGTCTACCGTTAACCCTTTTAGGCGCTTGCCAAGAGGCGCATTAAACGTTAACACCAACACAGGTGTTTCTTTATATTGAATTTTTAGTCCGCCTTCGCAAGGCGCAAAATAGAACCAATGACAGTTGCCCTGCTCGTCTTCAATTTCAACTAGTGCGTTATGTGTAATTGTATTGCCCACAGCTAAAGCCAATTGATTCAATATTGTTTGTTTTGCCAAATGCATGGCATCAACGCGCTCACTTTGCCCTTCTGCTAGGTAGCCATACTCGATACTCAACGAGTCGTATTGTGTTTCAGCAGCACTTTGTTCGTGAGTCGCGTCAGCACGAGCACTGTTTGCCGCTTCAGTGGCTTCAAGCAGCTTTTGTTCAAGCGCAAACTTGAGATATTCGATAAAAACAGATTTATTCATTGGTAGTTTACAGCTATTGGATGACTGGTAGTAACAGACTGGCCGTTAACGGTTAGCGCTAAACGTAAAATCCAACGCATCGATTTATCCGTGCATACACCGACCATGGTTTTTGCTATCAGTGTGTTTTTGTCAAAGAACACGGGAATTCTCCCCATGTTCATATTTTCTCCCTCAAGCCATGCCGAAACGACCTCTACTTTAGTCGCACTTTTTAGCCCAATGGTAAATTCTGTTTCAGGTTGAACCTGCTCTGAGCCCAGATAAATCTGCACTTGTGGAGTTAAATCACAGGGCGTTGAAAAATTACAGACATTTCTTGTTACTGAACTTTCACTTTTTTCTGAACTTTCATGTATAATAATAGTCGGGTCTGAACAGGCCACGAGGAAAACACCTAGCAACCCGATTGTTAATTGCTTTGCAATCATGAGGGATTTACCGTCACTTCTGAATCCTGCGCAGTGTACGCAAGTTTCAGGGCAAATGCTAGGTTGCTTAAGAAGCGAACAAAAAGCGCGTGAAAACTTGATTGATGTCATAATTTTAGGCGTTTTAGGTATCTTTTCATAAGCAAAAAAATTATCATTTCCTCGCAAAAATAAAGGTTTCTCGGGCTGGTTAGGTTTTCACTCATCTTTTGAGTTAAAACATGACGGGCTTGAAGAAATATAACTAGGGCCTGTAATTCAGGTAATTCATTTCTAATCGCAATAAATTGCAGCGGAATCCAGAAAATGAGCCAAACAGTAGCATCACAAACTGAGTACAATTATAAAGTTGTACGCCAATTCGCTATCATGACAGTGATTTGGGGCATTGTTGGCATGGGTGTAGGTGTATTTATCGCAGCGCAACTTGCGTGGCCTGCGTTAAACTTCGACATTCCATGGTTAACTTACTCTAGACTTCGTCCGTTACACACGAACGCAGTAATCTTTGCATTTGGTACAAGTGCACTATTTGCAACCTCTTACTATGTTGTTCAGCGCACATGTCAAACGCGCCTGTTCTCTGACAAACTTGCCGCATTTACCTTCTGGGGTTGGCAAGCCATCATCGTATCTGCGGCTATCACGCTTCCTCTAGGTATTACTTCTTCAAAAGAATACGCTGAACTAGAGTGGCCGATTGATATCGCAATCGCGGTAGTATGGGTTACTTATGCTGTAGTATTCTTTGGTACTCTTATCAAGCGTAAAGTGTCACACATCTATGTAGCAAACTGGTTCTACGCTGGTTTCATTATCACTGTTGCAGTGCTTCACATTGTAAACAGTATGGCTATTCCTGTATCACTTACTAAATCTTATTCAATCTACGCTGGTGCAGTAGATGCTATGGTTCAATGGTGGTATGGTCACAACGCAGTAGGCTTCCTACTTACCGCTGGTTTCTTAGGTATGATGTACTACTTCGTACCAAAACAAGCAGGTCGTCCAGTTTACTCTTACCGTCTATCGGTTGTTCACTTCTGGGCACTTGTTTCTCTATATATTTGGGCAGGTCCTCACCACCTTCACTACACAGCACTACCTGACTGGACACAGTCTCTAGGTATGGTGATGTCAGTTATTCTATTCGTTCCTTCTTGGGGCGGTATGATCAACGGTATCATGACGCTGTCTGGCGCTTGGCACAAACTACGTACTGACCCAGTACTGCGTTTCTTAGTTGTCTCTCTATCGTTCTACGGTATGTCTACGTTCGAAGGCCCAATGATGGCTATTAAGTCTGTAAATGCGCTTTCACACTACACAGACTGGACAGTAGGTCACGTACACTCTGGTGCACTAGGTTGGGTTGCGATGATTTCTATCGGTGCAATTTACCACCTAATCCCTGCCCTATTTGGTCACGGTAACA
Organism: Pseudoalteromonas sp. CO342X; assembly: GCF_004208915.1. Classification (NCBI taxonomy): domain Bacteria; kingdom Pseudomonadati; phylum Pseudomonadota; class Gammaproteobacteria; order Alteromonadales; family Pseudoalteromonadaceae; genus Pseudoalteromonas; species Pseudoalteromonas sp. CO342X. The sequence continues at coordinate 144,952 of NZ_SGPH01000014.1, read as the reverse complement.
TGTACAGCATCAAGCTAGTTAACACACATTTCTGGCTACACACAGTTGGTGTTGTGCTTTATATCGTTGCAATGTGGATCTCTGGTGTTATGCAAGGCCTAATGTGGCGCGCAGTAAATGCTGACGGTACATTAATGTACAGCTTTGTTCAGTCACTAGAAGCTTCTAAGCCTTTCTACATCATGCGATTCCTAGGCGGTGTATTCATCGTAGTTGGTATGCTGGTAATGGCTTACAACGTATTCCGTACGGTTACTGCAAAAAGTGGTCAACTTGCCACTGATGCAAACCCGCAAGTGGCTTAAGGGGTATTGAGTATGAGCAACAATAACTCAACAAACAAACACGAAATCGTTGAAAAGAACGTTGGCCTGATGGCTATCCTAACGGTATTCGCGATTAGCTTCGGTGCACTAGTTGAAATTACTCCACTAATGTTCCAAAAAGATACCACTCAGCCAGTAGAAGGCTTACGCCCGCTTACCGCGCTTGAAATGGAAGGTCGTGACATCTTCGTACGTGAAGGTTGTTACAACTGTCACTCACAGATGGTTCGTCCATTCCGTGATGAAGTTGAGCGCTACGGTCACTACTCTGTAGCCGGTGAGTCGGTATGGGATCACCCATTCCAGTGGGGTTCTAAGCGTACAGGTCCAGATTTGGCACGTGTTGGTCAGCGTTATTCTGACGACTGGCACTATGCGCACTTAATGGATCCTCGCTCGGTGGTACCTGAGTCAAACATGCCAGGCTACCCTTGGCTTGATAGCACTAAAGTAGATACCACTTATACTCTGAAAAAATTACAAGTGTTCCGTGATGCATTTGGTATTGATAAGTCGTCAGACCGCTACAATGGCAAAGGCTACGGTGATGATGCTGAACTACAAGCGCAAGTGGATGAAATTCACGCGATGAACGGTGGTGAAGGTGCAACAGAAATGCAAGCACTTATCGCTTACTTACAACAACTTGGCACACATTTGAAGTAATTGTTATGGATTACGGCACATACAGAGGCATTTTGACTCTGGTAATTTTGGTACTGTTTATAGTGATTGTTGTGTGGGCATATAGCAAGCGGTCTAAGCGCCGTTTCGACGACGCTGCTAATGCCATTTTTGAAGATGAGAAAAAACATAACAACACTATCTCTAACGAGGAAAAGGAGTCTGAAAAATGACTAGCTTTTGGAGTATTTGGGTTATCGTACTAACCCTAGCGTGTCTAGCTCTGATTTTCGGCCTGCTAATTTGGAACCTGAAAAACTACACAGGTGTCAAAGAAGGCGAAAGCTGTGGTCACGAGTTCGACGGAATTGAGGAATTAAATAATCCACTACCAAAGTGGTGGACTTACATGTTCTTCGCGACTTTTGTTTGGTCAGTATATTATCTTGCTGCTTACCCAGGTCTTGGTAACTTTAAAGGTTTCTTGAACTGGACGAGCTCTAACCAAGGTATTACTACCTTGGCAGAGTCTAAGAAAGCAGTCGCTGAAGCACATGAAAATGGCCAGTGGGTACAACTTGATAAAGAAGTTGAAGCAGCACAAGACCGTTTTGGTCCTATCTTCCAAGAATTTGCAAAGCAAGACGTACTTACGCTTGCAAAGAATGAAGAAGCACTTGAAATCGGTCAACGTTTATTCTCGCAAAACTGTGCTCAGTGTCATGGCTCTGATGCTCGTGGTGGCGCAGGCTTCCCTAACCTAACTGATAAAGACTGGTTATATGGTGGCACGCCTGACAAGATCAAAGAAACACTGCTTAACGGTCGTGTTGCAGCGATGCCAGCTTGGCAAGATGCACTTGGTGATCAAGGCGTAAAAGAAATGACTGCTTATGTACTAAGCCTTTCTGGACGTACTGTTAACCAAAAAGATGCTGATGCAGGTAAAGCTAAGTTTGCAATGTGTGCGGCTTGTCATGGTATGGATGGTAAAGGTTCTGTTGCACATAACCTCCCGTTCGGTGCACCAAACTTAACCGATAATATCTGGCTATACGGTGGTTCTCAACGCGCAGTTGAAGACACACTTCGCCACGGTCGTGCGGGTGTAATGCCAGCATGGAAAGATATCTTAGGTGAAGATAAAGTACACCTTCTAACAGCGTATGTTTATAGCTTGTCACAAGACCAATAAGCTTAGCTTTTAGAACATTATTTGAGATCAAAAAAGCCTCCATTTGGAGGCTTTTTTTTAGGTATTTACCGCAACTTACGGTAGAATACGAGCAAGTTTTATAGCCATGTGAGCAACTATGAACCCTACCCCTTGGTATAAGAATTTTTGGCCTTGGTTTTTAATTTTTTTCCCACTCGTTACTGTCGTTGCCTGTGTTTTTCTCATCACGTTTGCAGTAGGTAATGGTCCTGATATGGTCGTTGATGACTACTACAAAAAAGGTAAAGCAATCAACCTAGAGCTGAGTAAGTTTGATAAAGCAAAAGCGCTCTATTTACATGGTGACCTGCAAGTAGCAGAGCAAAAAGTCACCTTTAAATTTACCAAGGGCGACGCTTCTAAAGTTCATGCATTAAAGCTCTCGTTTTACCACCGCACTATTGAGAAATACGATTTTGCAGTCACGCTGACTAAAAACGCCAGCGGCGAGTTTACTGGCTTATTTGATGAACCACATAGCGGTGTGTTCACGGTATTTATAGAGCCTATGGACAACAGTTGGAAAATGAAAGAAAAAATCCAACTGCCACATGATGGTATTATCGCGGTCACTCCACAGTATAAGTAAGCTGCCATGGCAAATTCGTGTTTTCATTGTTTGGAGCCTATCCCTAAAGGGTTTGTAGGCTCGGTTACCTTTGAAGGTAACGCACAACCGGTTTGCTGTATTGGCTGCCAGGCCGTTGCCGAAACCATTATTTCTCAAGGTATGAGTGACTACTATACTTACCGCACAGAAAGTGCAGGTAAAGTTGAAGAGCTTGTACCTGAACAACTCAAAATGCTACTCAGCTATGATAACGACGAGATCCAAGAGGACTTCGTCGAAATTAGCGGTGAGCACAAAGAGGTGCTGCTCAGTGTTGAAGGAATAAGCTGCGCCGCTTGTGCTTGGCTTATCGAAAAACAACTACTGGCGCTCGGCGGTATCGTTCGTGTTGATGTTAACACCTCCACCCATCGCGCCATGATTGTATGGCAAGATAAACACGTTAAGCTAAGCGATATCATTAAATCTTTGATGGAAATCGGCTATAAGGCCTACCCATTTCAAGCCGATGAAGAAGCTGCACAAAAGCAAGCCGTAGCGAAAGCATACATCCGTCGTTTAGGCGTCGCTGGCCTCATGACTATGCAAGTGATGATGTTTGCATTTGCCATGTACTTTGGCATGTTTTCAGGCATGGAAGAGGACTTTGAACAGTACTTTCGTTGGATAAGCCTCGTGCTTGCCTCTCCTGTTATTCTGTATTCAGCGATGCCATTTTTAACGAATGCGGTTAAAGGGCTGAAAGCTAAACAACTGAATATGGATCTCCCTGTTTCGCTTGCCATATTCGGAGCCTACGGCGCCAGCACTTACGCTACTTTTATGGAAGTCGGCGAAGTCTATTTTGAATCCATCTGTATGTTTACCTTCTTGCTGTTGTTAGGTAAATACCTTGAGTTCAGGGCCAGACTAAAAGCCAGCGAGTTTACTGCAAACCTGCAAAAGCTGCTGCCATTGACCGCCAGAAAGGTTGATGAGAATAACAATGAACAACATATTGCCGCCAAAAAGCTAAAATTGAACGATCTGATATTAGTTAAGGCGGGAGAAACTATCCCTGCGGATGGCTTAGTGATCAAAGGCCATACCACCGTTGATGAGTCGATGATGACAGGCGAACATTTGCCAGTTAAGAAATATCAAGGCCATCAAGTGTATGCTGGAACCGTGAATCATGACGGTGTAATTACGTTAGAGATCAATAAAATTGGGCAAAATACCCTGCTCAACCAAATTATTCGACTGCAGCATAACGCACTTACCAAACGCCCTAAGTTGGTGGAAATCACCGATAAAGTCGCGCAGTGGTTTGTTGCCTGTCTATTAATTTTTGCCTCAATTACCGCCATCGGCTGGTACCCAATTTCACCAGATAAGGCTTTTTGGGTCACGATTTCAGTGCTAGTAGCAACCTGCCCTTGTGCGTTAAGCCTTGCGATACCAACCGCGCTTACCTGCGCCGTTGCGTCACTTACGAAAAAAGGGATCTTGATTAAAGAAGCCCATGTATTAGAAACGGCAACCAAATTAACGCGTGTTGCCTTTGACAAAACAGGCACACTGACCGAAGGACGTTTCTCAATTAAACACATTGAGTTACTGCAAACGGAATACAACGAGCAACAAGTCTTGGATTTCGCAGCAGCGTTAGAGCGCTTTTCTGAGCACCCAATCGCTCGCGCATTTGCACATATCACCCCAACCGAAAACCTAGTCCAAGATGTTGAAGTTGTGGCTGGTTCAGGTATTCGTGGTCACTGGCAAGGAGTCACTATTGCCCTTGGGAAAAGCCATTGGTTTGATAACCACGCGTCATTTGCTCAAGCTACCTTGTTCATTGACAACAACGCAGTCGCTGATTTTTACTTCAATGACAAAGTAAAAAATAATGCAGAAGCAGTTGTTGAACAGTTACAACAAGCGGGCCTTACATGCCACATGCTAACTGGGGATAGCTCCAATGCAGGCAAAGAGTTATCGCAGCAGTTAGCATTAGATAGCTACCAAAGCGCTTGCACACCAGAGATTAAGCAACAAGCCGTTGAAACTTGGTCCAAACAAGGCGAGATTGTCGCTATGGTTGGTGATGGCATCAACGATAGCCCAGTATTCAATAGCGCTCACTTGTCAGTTGCGATGGATACCGGCGCTGATATCTCAAAGAATACCGCTGATGTGGTGTTGTTAAATAGCGATTTGAATGCCATTCTAGCCCTTCAGCAAGTAGCGAAACAAACGCGCAGAATAGTAAAGCAAAACTTAACCATATCACTTTTGTATAACGGCTCCATTTTGCCACTCGCTGCACTTGGCCTCATTCCACCTTGGATAGCAGTTATTGGCATGTCAGCTAGCTCGATCATCGTGATCGGTAATTCATTAAGGTTATTAAAGCTATGAGTATCATCTACGTATTAATACCTATCGCCATTTTATTCGTCATTATTGCTATTGGTATTTTCTTTTGGGCAGTAAAAAGCGAACAATTTTCAGATTTGAATAAACAGGGCCACAGCATCTTATTCGATGATGATAAAAAGCAAACGGGTGATAAGTCCGTAAAACCATCAAATAATAAGAGTAATAACGACAACTAGCATGAATGAGATAAGCTTGCTAAGTGCATTTGTAATGGGGCTTGCAGGAAGTGGTCACTGCTTGGTGATGTGTGGCGGTATTGCCAGCTCGCTACAACTGGCGAGTAAGCAGCTTTCTGCAGTGGTTGTTACCCTGTTGTATAATATCGGACGTATCTCCAGCTATGCACTAGCTGGCAGCCTTGTTGCCCTACTCGGGGCAAGTCTCGCCAAGCAAAACACGTCACTCGCCATTATATTACAATTGATGAGTGGTATTTTTATGGTGCTTGTCGCTATCTACGTAATGCGCTTAGCCAGCACCTTAAAATGGCTAGAGTCGTTTGCTAAAAGCTTAATTTGGCAACATATTGTTAAGCTCAATCACTACTTAGTCCCGGTCAATACAAAAACCAAAGCGTTTTGTTACGGGGCCTTATGGGGATGGCTACCCTGTGGCCTAGTTTATTCGGCTTTAACATGGACATTACAAGCAAAATCAGCAACTGAAGGCGCACTCATTATGCTCGCCTTTGGTATCGGCACAATGCCTGCGCTGATTGTAATAGGACAATCGGCTCAGCTGCTACAAAAGTTTATAAATCATTTAGTTACACGTATTATTATGGGTAATTTATTGATTTGGTATGGTGTTTATTTAATTATTATTGCAACTGATAAGTTAGTACATTAACCTATCCTTATCTAAGCAAACTCATCATTTAAGATTATTGGTTAGCGCTTTGAGATTAGGAGCTCCAATTGATAACCAAATTTTCTTTTGCGTGTCATATGAGTTTGTGGCGATCTGTAGTACCAAAACCGTTATGCTTTGATACTAGGTTGCCTTCACGTGCGTCATAGACTTATGGAAATTTTATGGACTTAAGTAATCAAAACCGCTCAAAGAGCCAATGCACAATCAGCTGCAATAATTGCAGTATCAGTCAACTTTGCCTCCCATTTTCGCTCAATGGCAGCGAAATGGACAAGTTAGATGAGATCATTGAACGTAAAAAGCCGCTTCATAAAGGGGATTTTCTTTTCGAGTCAGGTGCGCCATTAAATGCAATCTTTGCCGTTCGTTCCGGCTCATTTAAAAGCTACACACTGTCTGAGCAAGGCGACGAGCAGATCACAGGATTTCACCTTGCGGGCGATCTTGTGGGTTTTGATGCCATCAATAAAATGCAGCACCAGAGCTTCGCACAAGCTTTAGAGACCTCTATGGTGTGCGAAATCCCATTTGATACCCTTGATGAGTTAGCCGGTAAGCTGCCAAAGCTACGCCAACAGATCATGCGACTAATGAGCAGTGAAATCAATTACGACCAAGAGATGTTGTTATTATTGAATAAAAAGACTGCTGAAGAACGCTTAGCAACTTTTATCTATAACCTTTCAAATCGCTTCGGCGAGCGTGGTTTTTCTCGTAAAGAATTCCGCTTTACGATGACGCGCGGTGAAATTGGTAACTACTTAGGTCTTACTGTAGAAACCATTAGTCGTTTACTCAGTCGTTTCCAAAAAGCGGGAACAATAAAGGTCGAAGGCAAGTTTATTACCATTATTGATGCTGCAGCCCTAGCTGAGACAGCCGCAATTGCATCTTGATTTAGAACAAACTATTTATCGTTAAGACTTTATCCTTAGATAGGATCGGTTACACTCAATAAGGTCAGAGGTGAAAAAGCTTCTGATCTTATTTGTATACCGTTTTAAGGAGATAGTCGTGGATAAAATCAAAAGTATACTCACCGTAATTGATCCAACCAAAGAGCGCCAAAATAGCTTAGAACGCTCTATCAATCTTGCCAAGCGTACCGGTGCTGCAATCACTGCATTTATGTCTATTTATGACTTCTCCTATGAAATGACCACGATGTTGTCTAAAGACGAACGTGAAGCAATGCGTGAGGCAGTAATTAAAGACAGAGAAGCATGGCTTGCCGATATGGTTAAGGACTTTTCTGATGTGAGTATCCAAACTAAAGTGTTGTGGCACAATCGCCCCTACGAAGCAATCATCAAAACCGTGCTTGCACATGACTATGATTTGGTCATTAAATCCACCCATCAGCACGATACCCTAAAGTCAGTTATCTTCACCCCAACCGACTGGCATTTAATTCGCAAATGCCCTGCGCCACTATTACTGGTTAAAGATCACGCTTGGCCAGATCAAGGCAACATTATTGCAGCGGTAAACTCTGTCAGCGATAACGAACAACATCAAGAACTCAATAAGCGTATCATTACAGATGCTCAGTTTTTATGTGAATTAGCCAATGCTAAATTGAGCTTGGTAAACACCTATCCAGCAACGCCTGTTAATATTGCGATAGAAATTCCCGAGTTTAACCCATCGCAATACAATGAAGCCGTGAAAAAACATCATGAAGACGAGACATTTGCACTCGCAGAAACTTATTCAATAGATAAAAGCGATTGCATCATCAAAGAAGGTCTACCAGAGGACGTTATCCCCTATGTTGCTAAAGAAAAAGACGCTGAGTTAGTGGTCATCGGCACTGTCGGTCGCACTGGACTGAGTGCAGCGCTTGTTGGCAATACTGCTGAGCATGTGATAGATAGCTTAGACTGTGATGTCTTAGCACTAAAGCCAGATGGCTATAAATCCCCATTAGAAGACTAACTCAGCGCTCAAGTTAATTAAATGTGCGGTAAATACACAGCCGCACATCCCTTTATGTGTACCTGGCGAGCCAGAAATAAAAGTAAAATGCTGATAAACAAAATATCGGCAACGTTGCCAACTGTGCACCCGTTATACTTTTAGACTTAGTGCGCTTGTATGTCATCATCACGCCGGTAAACGACAGTCCGGTTAACGCAAGGCCAAACACAAACCATATAAGCTTAGAGGTGATCCCTGCAAAATAACCAAAGTGTAATGGATCTGCATGTTCGTTAAGATAATTGCCCCACGCCATATTTTCAGGTTGCTGTACTGCTAAAACCTCTAGCGTTGTTGGATCCATATAAACCTTGTGCGCTCTATCCCGAAGTAAAGGGTTTGTGCTCATCCCTTGAAAACGCAGCAACGCAGTATCTGCTCTTGGTAGCTGTACGGTTGTTATCGTCCAATTAGGAATGGCAAGCTGCGCTTTTTTAAAAGCGCTTTCAAACCTCTTTACAGAGAGCATGTTGACGTCTTTTACCGCTGTAACATGCTCAACTTTTGGAGCTGGAGGCTCCAAACTAAAACCGCCTACCCGTGCAGAAAACTCAAACAGATACCAAATACCTGTGATAATAATAAGTGTACTAAACCACAGTCCCCATAAGCCAAAAACCTTATGCAGGTCACTCAAAAATACTCTTGTACCTTGCGCCAATCTCAAACGCCACAGCGCAACTTTCCAATTTCGTGTGGTTTTCAGTCCGGTATAGACAGAGATCAGTAAAATGAATGCAAAAGCAGTGACAATTGGCAGCCCGGGCATTGCAGGCATAAATAGGTAGCGATGCAAATCTCTAAAAAATCGTTGAATTGTGAGTAATGGTATATCGCCCGTTACTTCATAAGTCCATTGATCAACGTGCACATACCTATCATTTTTAGCCTCGAAAGCCACCCGTGCTCGATAGGTAAAGTAGTCGCTCCCCATTGTACCTAAAGTAGTAATACGACCTTCTGGATAGCGTTCAGCTATCGACGCATACATATTTCTCCAAGATGCAGCCGTTTGCTCTTTTACCTCTTTGGGCTTTTGGCTCGCACGCATTTGCTCAAAAACAAGCCAATCTAATTCATTTGAAACAGTTGCGATTGTGCCGGTTGCGAGGATCACAAACATAACGGCCGCTAATTGAAAGCCTACCCAGGCATGTAAATCATATAACTTGCGTAGCCGCTTTCTTTGTCTAGCTTTGTCAGCCATCTTGATCCTTATAAAGATAGACTTTTATTTCCACAAGCTCGGATAACTCACCGAGCCTCAGATTAACTTAAGCATTACCAGTTGTAGGTAAACTCAAGGAAAGCATTTCTTGGATCGCCCGGAAAGTGTCCCGTGCGGTCTAAAAAGCCCGACTCTGCATATTCTTTATCGAATACGTTTTCAACTCTGAATAGCACACTATAGTTATCTAATTCCCAAATAATTGAGGTGTCAGCGACGAAATAGGAATTTAGTGTTTGGCCAGATAAACTAAGCTGCTCATCCACATAGTTACCGCCAACTGCGAAAGCCAGATTCCACTCAGGGATCTGATATCGAGTCCACACCCCAAACTGATTTTCAGGGGCGTTGGCAAATTTATCGCCAACACTATTGCGGATCCCACCAGCGCCATTGTCAGCGGTGATAGTCGCATCATTATAGGCATAGGCTAAGCTTACTACCCAGTCAGGGGTCACGTCGGTGATTAACTCGATTTCTAGGCCTTTACTCGTGATTTCTCCGATTGGCGCTAAATTATCAACACCATCTTGCTCGGGATCTGTACCTGTATTTTGTAGCAAGTTTTGCCTTGTTATCTGATAACCAGCCACTTTTAGCAATGTACTTCCGTTAAATAACTCTGCGTTAAGCCCAACTTCAATGATATCACCCGTCGTTGGCTCAAATGGACCACCCGCTTTTTCGTCCTGACTGGATACGCCTTGGGGTTCGTAAGAGTCAGCCCACTGTGAATACAATGAGATATCATCAGATAGCTTGTAGATACCACCAATTCTGAAGCTAACATTGGTATCATTAAACTTACTGCCATTGGCATCGTCTTCAAACTGGTCATAACGTATGCCTGCTACAAACGTTACTTTCTCCCAAGCGAGTTCGTTGAGTACATAAGTGCCATTACGCTGTTGTTTCGTTGTACTTTCTGGCGCAAACTTCACATTGTATTGATTTGGCTGCGTTTCTCCATAATTAGGGTTGTGGAGAGACAAAGGCAAAATATCCGAGTCTAACGACGTACCATTTAGATAACGAGTGACAAAGTCATTAGATGCTGACGCTCGACCCAACAACGCATCTTCTTCACCAGAATATATATCTAGTCCAAACGCGGTACGCTGCTCAGCACCAAGCATCTGTGTTTCATAAACAAAGTTAGCCGCAAAAGAGAGTTGAGACTGGGCTCTTAGTTGATCTCGGAACTCACGTGCGACCAAATCGATTTGACCATCTTTATTGCTGTCGATGAGTGCTCTTGGTTCATGATAGTTTTGTTCTTGCTCATTATCTATATAGCGAAGCGCAACGTTGTAACTTAGCGATGGGCTCAAATCCCCAGCAACACTCGCTTGCAATACATCTGAGGTTAGATTTAAAAAGTCTGTAGGCTCATTATGATTCCACGATGGGGTCGTTAGAAACTCACCGTCATCGCCAGCGGGGACCCCGCGTAAGCGATTCGCGTCCAAGTCCTGTTTGTAGTGCGTGTATTGCAAAATCAAACGAGCATCATCAAAATCATAAGCGTAACCTGCATCCATAATTGCCACTTCGCTTGCACTATTATCGCGGTAGGTATCTTGTTGTTCGTAAAACGCCCCCAAGCGAATGCTTTGCGCTTGTGCTACTTCACCAGTCACCTCACCAGAAGCACCATAGCGGCTATCTGTGCCCGCGATAATACGAGTATTGGCACTAAACTCAGATTGCGGCTTTTTAGTTATATAGTTGAATAACCCACCAGGTGCCCCGGGTCCATACAGCATACCGGCGGGACCTTTCAAAAAGTCGACACGCTCGACATTAAATAGCTGTGGGACATTAAACCCAACATATGGGTCGCCTCTTAGACCATCAAAATAGATTTCTTCTTGACGAAAGCCACGTGCAGTCACCCCCGCGTAGCTAAATTGGCTGACCCCCGCGATATTACGATAGAGATCTTTGGCATCTCTTGCGGCTAAATCACGGATCAGATTTGCATTGAGAGAAGTCACCATCTGGGTCGAGTTAAGTGGGTCAACCGCAAGCTTTCCCGTTGAAGATTCACCATTACGATATAAATTTAATGTTCGGCTAACGACGGTTATTTTTTCTATGTCTTGGTCTTTAAGCTTATCTTCTGACACTTGCTGCTGAGCTGATGCATGCAAAGAGGGATACATAATCGCTAAAGCGATAAGGGATAGTTTTGATATTGTTTTCATTTAGAGCCACAACTTGGTTATTATTAAAGCGCAGGCAAATGATAACAATTATTAATTACATTTAAAATAACCAACCTACATTTAATTGCGTTTTTTGCAAAACTAAGAACAAAAATATCTCATGCAGAGATCATTTTCCCGACAGCATGTATAAATTAGGTGCGTAGAGTTAACAGGTAATTTAAAGTGAAAGATGTTGGGGAGCAAAAGTAGTTAAGTTATAGAGTACCAATTATTGAGTTTTAGACTAGGCCTATCAGACCTAGTCTGGAAAAATCATTGTTGAGAATTAAATATTGGTTACATCAATAAACAATGATTCATCAATATTTGTCGAGGAAACCACTGCTTCATTAAAGTCATAAGCCTCACGTTCACCGTCTCTATCTAGAGGCAGACTTTCGAAGTCAAAGAGTTCAGTGTCAGCCAGTTGGCTTGGACTAACATTTTGAATTGATTTGAAAATATTCTCTACTCGACCAGGTGTTTTCTTATCCCACTCTACCAACATAGATTTAATGTTTTGACGTTGTAGGTTTTCTTGCGAACCACATAGGTTGCACGGAATAATAGGAAAATCCTTATGCTCTGCGTATTGAATAAGATCTTTTTCACGTGCATAAGTGAGCGGGCGGATCACCACATTACGACCATCATCAGAGCGCAGCTTTGGCGGCATCGCTTTCATTCGTGCGCCGTAGAACATGTTTAAAAACAGCGTTTCAACGATATCGTCTAAATGATGACCCAGTGCGATTTTAGTTGCGCCAATCTTTTCCGCAAATGAGTACAAAGTACCACGACGCAAGCGTGAACAAAGGCCACAAGTCGTTTTGCCCTCTGGTACTTTCTCTTTTACGACTGAGTAAGTATCTTTATCAATGATGTAATAAGGAATGTCTAACGTTTCGAAGTACTCAGGCAAAATATGCTCTGGGAACCCAGGCTGCTTTTGATCCAGATTGACCGCCACCACATCAAAGTGAATTGGTGCTGCCTTTTTTAGGCTAAGTAAAATATCCAGCATGGCGAATGAATCCTTACCACCGCTGATACAAGCCATCACCACATCGCCTTCTTCGATCATATTGTAATCTTTGATGGCGTTGCCGACATTACGGCGCAGACGCTTTTGCAGCTTATTAAACTCTAAAACTTCTTTGCGATTATCTTGCTCTGTCATGGTGTTAGGTGCCGTATTCATACTTACTCAACTGTGTACTGTGCGCGTTATCACGCTAGTACATTACTACATCAATTATGGGGCGCCGATTATACGTGAAATTGAGATGAGGTAAAATACAAAAATGGCGCCGCTCTGGGCGCCATTGTTGGGAACTAATAAATTATAGGCCGAACACTACCTTTTCACTTTTTAGCATGCGACTGCTTAGGTAGGTGAAAATAGCAAACAACCCCAGCGTTACCGCGCTCGACAACAATAGTTGTGGTACCGGTATCGCATTGCCTTTAATGATTTCAATCATTGCGTTTTGCTGCGCTGCGATCGGCATCCACTGCATAATGTCGGTAGCAATATCATAGGTCGTTGCCATACTCATCATTACCGGAATGAACAGCGCCATCGCTACATAAGATTGCGCCTCTTTAAATGATTTAGCTAAGAAAGAGATGAATATCAATAAACTGGCTGACATTAGCGCAATAGGCAGGCCAATGATAATTGCCGAAATAATGAATTTAGGACCAATAATCACCGTAAAGCCCATCATTTCCCAAGGCACCATATTATACGCAAACTTTGATACTATGGTGGTTAACACTAAAGCAATGATAGAGAAACCTGCAATTGCCCCCACTTTAGCTAACACAATATGCATAGTACTTATCGGGTGGCTAAGTAATAGCTGTAAAGAGTTTCGTTCACGCTCCCCTGCACTACTGTCAATTGCCATACCCATCGCCGCATAAAATAGTGAAATAATAATAGATAACGTTGCAATACCTAATACGAAGCCCCCTTTAGAGGTTGGTGTCGCTTGGTCATGAGTTTGAACATCTATCGCACGTGCAATTGTCGGATCGATACCACGCGCGACTAACCGCAATGAAGCAACTTCGCTGTTGTATAACATGAGGTTACGCTCTAGTCGGTTAATTGATGAACGTAACTTTTGCTCCGATTTATCAGCGATGATAAATACCGTCGCGCTCTTACCTTGCATCATATTCTCTTGGTAATCATCGCTTACCTCCAAGGTAATGGCTTTAACCTCTTCGCCTTCACCATGTTCAATTTCTTTACTCGCTAAAAATTGTACTAAGTTGGGCGCATTCTCCGCATTATTAATGGTGATTTTGAGTGCATCTGGCGAAGCCATTTGCTTAAACATGACGGTAAATAATACACACATTAGAATAGGTGCACCGATGCAATAGTAAAGGCCAGCCATCACTGAACGTTTGTCGCGGCTTGCGTCTAACACTTCTTTTTTAAATAAAACCGAGATTAATTTCATCATGCTGCAATTCCTTCATCCGTACCGATTAGGGTAATGAAAGCTTCCTCAAGCGACGCTTTACCTGTTTGTTCGCATAGAGCTTGTGGAGAACCTTCCGCGACCACTTTGCCTTTCGCCATGACCACCACATGATCGCAAAGTGCTGCAACTTCTTGCATCACGTGGCTAGAAAATAAGACACAGTGACCTTGCGCCTTAAGCATCAACAACAAATCTCGTAACACTCTGGTACTCATTACATCTAAACCACGTGTTGGCTCATCAAGTACAATATTCGTTGGTTTATGCACAATAGCCTGCGCCAACGCCGTTTTCATTCTTTGGCCTTGTGAAAAGCCTTTACAGCGTCTATCCGCGATATCCAACATTTGTAGCTTTTCTAACACTTCTTGTGTCGCGGCAGCGGCCGATCTTGCGTCCATGCCACTTAGTTCAGCGTAAAACTGGGTATATTCACGCGGTGTCATGCGCTCGTAGAGTCCACATGGGTCTGGGAACAATCCTAATTGTTGTTTTGCCCTGGTTGGCTCTTTGGCAACATCAATACTATCGATAGACGCCATACCTTGATCAGCTTGGAGCAGGCCAAATACGGTCCGTAAACAAGTCGTTTTACCTGCCCCATTTGGTCCCAATAGTCCCGTAATTTGACCATCTCGAGCGGTAAATGACAGCCCGTCTAGCGCGTTCACTTCACCAATCTTTTTATATAAGTTATCTACTTGGATCATGAGTTACTCCTTATTAGCGGTTGCTGGGCCATTGATGTTCATAAAGAATTGTTTGCGTGTATCTTCTTCAAGACAGCTAGTATCAAAGTCTCCCACTGTCTTTTCATCGTAAAACTTAGCAATAAGCTTATTAGCACAGCTTTGCCCTGCGACAATATGCGTAGCCGTTGGCGCAACTAAGTGCGTGGCATTGCTTAATTTTTCCATCGCAACTTCTGCCCACTTAGCAGGCGTTGCTGGATCTAATCCGCCAGAAAGCAGTAAGGTTGGAATATCTGACGCAACGGGTTCATAGTAACTACTTGGCACCGGGCTCACATTCCAAATTGGGCACGTCGCATCTAGTCCTGTGATCATCATCTCACCCATATAGTTTTCACTATATTTGGCTTTGTCCGCAGCCGTTAATCGTGGCCAATCTTCCCCACATACAATCGCCTGATGCATCCCCATGGCCAATCCCAGACCGTCTTCACTTGGTGCCATCATGCCAACAAGTGGAGCAAGGTTACCGTTAGTCGCTTCACTAATCGCAAGCGGCACCAATGCACGGAAGGAATGAGAGTAAAGCGCCATCCTAATCGCGCTAAATAGCTTCATTTTGGTCATCGTCATTGCAAGCGGTTTGCTGGTTCTTGGATGAAGTACAGACACTTCTATCGGCGTTTGCTCTACTTGATTAAGCAAGCTTTGCCATTGCTGCTTTAGATTCGGATAACTATTTGCACATTTTTTATCGGCTTCACATTGTGCAAAAAGGGCATTCAATGAGCCTTCTATCGCGCCACCAATCGCCATTAAACTTTGGTTATTGGGTGCAAGACCATCTAACACGGCCGATGCAACACTATCAGGGAACTGTCTCATATACTCAAGTGCGATGCGTGTTCCATATGAGCCACCATATAAGTGTAATTTGCTATAACCAAGCGCGACTCTTACCGCGTCAAAATCTTTTGCAGCTGCAACCGTCGTATAGTCGGAAAGATCTGTGTCTAGTTTTTCTTTACACTTAAGGGCATCTTCTTTGTAAAAATCGAGGCCCAATAAGGTATCATTTAGCGCAAACTGTTGCTCAAGATCATCCATATCGCATTGCAATAGATTAGACTTTCCAGTTCCCCGTTGATCAACAAGTATAATGTCTCTATTTTCTCTCGCGTATTTAAGAATTCTTTCAAAGTTTGCTGCAATTTCGGTGGCCGATTGTCCAGGTCCCCCTGCAAACGCAATAATCGCTTCTTGTGGGTAAAGCGGCTTTATTGCAGGAATAACCATAAAATGAATATCAATTTTTTGTTCTGTTTTGGTTTCACTTAATGGTTGCGAGATTTTTCCGCATTGCGCTCTGTCACTCAGGCCTTTTGCATAACAAGCGGATAATTCTGCGGTTGATGTTGCCGCTTGTAATGGCAGCACAGTTCCTAAAACGAGAGGAAGCAGCGCTAGCTTTACTAAGCTTTTCTTAAACTTAAATGGCTTTTTCATAGTTATTTCCTTGTTGACTCACGGTCAGTATGCTAACTTTAAGTGAGTGTATCAGTGTATTATTGTATTAATACAGTAGAATTAGAGTAATGCTAGATCTTATTCATGTCAACCCCAACAGCGCAGAGCCGATTTATAAGCAGCTATTTGATCAAGTAGTGCGTTTAATTGTGTCTGGTAAAGCACAAGCCGGAGAAGAGCTACCTTCTGTAAGAAAGCTAGCTGAGCACTTCTCGGTGAACCCGATGACCGTCTCTCGGGCTATCGGGCAACTTGTCGATCAAGGTTGGCTTGAACGAAGACGCGGCCAGCCGACACGCGTTGCACAGCAGCAAACGACACAACAGACCGATAATCTACTCCATAAAAACCTAGATATTTTAATTAGTGATGCGAAACAGCTTGGGATCAGTAAGACTGAATTGATATCATTGATTGATAAAAATTGGGGACAAGAATAATGACAAGCCCACTACTACAATTCACTAAAATCCATAAACAATTTGCCGACAAGCCGGTTCTTGAAGACATAAATCTTATTATTGAACCAGGCATGGTTATGGGTTTACTAGGACGAAACGGGGCCGGTAAAACAACACTACTGCGAATTGCACTTGGGTTAATCGAACAAAATAGTGGTGAGGTTAGCTGCCTCAACAGCAGCAACCTTGAGCTGAGCCCTACATGCAAAAGCCAAATTGGCTATGTCCCACAACAGCCCTGTGGCTATCAAGGCTTTAAAGTCAAAGACGCCCTAACACTGCATCGCAGCTTTTATCCAAATTGGGATATTACACTTGAGCAAGAATGGCTTTCTCGCTTCGAGTTAGACGAAAACAAGCTGGTAAGTAACCTTTCAGTTGGCCAACAACAAAGCTTAGCGCTGATAATGGCGATGTCGTACCGCCCTAAGTTACTGATCCTTGACGAGCCAGTGTCAAGCCTCGACCCCATTGCACGCCGGGAGTTTATGTCGGACTTATTCGAGTTAGCACTTGAGTCCGGCTCTGGTGTACTTTTCTCCTCGCATATTACATCTGACGTTGAGCGCGTTGCGAGTCACATTGCCATTATTAAAGATGGTAAGGTTTTGGTTACTGGCGAATTAGATACACTAAAAGAACAAATTAGGCTTGTACCACATCATCTTACAAGCAAACTGCCATCAGGAAACGTACTTCATCAATCTGAACGTTTTAGCATTTATCAAGCTCACGACAGTGCAAACTGGTCAGCAGACCTACAGCAAAGCCATAGCAACCTTGAGCAGCTCTTTGTGGAGCTACACGCATGAGTACATTAACTCAGCGCAATTGGTGGACCGGATTTTCCGGGTTTTGGCTGCGAGAGTGCGGCTCAGCAAATTTTTTCATTCCTGGGTTCTTAGCGTCTATCGCTTCACCTTTATTAACCTTAATAGAAGATCAAAATATACAAGCATTTAGTTTGGTCTTTTCAATCAGCGCTTTATGGATGGCTTTTTGTTGGCAGTTAGTGAAGTTGCAAGCACAGGAGAGCGCCTTACTGTTCCCTGCAATTAAACAGCACATATACTTGCAAGGTACGGTAATTCTGGTCATTGGCTACTTACTCAATGCCCTTGCTCTTTTCAACCGCCCCGCATCTGAAGTTGCCTATGCCATGTTATTTGCAACGAGCTTTGGCGGTAGCTTCTTTTTGCTATGTCTTCGAAATAGTGTGTATTTTAGACATAATAGTTACGTTTTTATGCTAGTACTCGTGCTCGCTATGTTTTTTGGCGATACCCCACAAATTTTAGCACTGCTTGCCGTTCCCCTTATGGTAATGGGAACATACCTGTTAGTTACACGGACTCATCACTGCCAATGGCATCATATGGCATATCAAACCTACATAAATAATATTCAAACAGGGTGGCTCCCAAGCAATACCTTCGCACCAGATTTCCTCACTCAGGGGTTTAGACAATTTTTTATGCCAATGAGCTATTTTGCGGGTAATCTGTTGATACAAACCTGTCAGATATTGCTTATCTCTGGACTATTAGCCATTGTGGCAAGTGGCTTTTTTGGTGTCACACTCCATTTTGTTATCGGCTTTACCGATATGCTTGTTCTGATGGTCGCTATTTTTGTCTGTTGGTCCAAACTACAAACAAAAATGACATGGGATCAACTATACCTACTCCCTATCTATTCAAGCCTTAAAGCGATAAAGCAGGCTTACCACGTCTCTGCAGTTAAACTTGGGTTTTGCCTAGCCTTGTTTCAACTTTTAGTATTGCTAGCTTGTAGCTTCTTTTCCACATTCGAGACTGTGGCTTTCTATTTAGTGATATTTACAGGCTCTGTAGCAGGGTTTGTTCTTTGTGTTGCGCTAGGAAGCATGATTAAAAGCGCCCTTACGTTGTCGCTTTGCTGCATGTTCGTAGTCATTTTGCATAGTGCATTTAAATCTTACCTGTTAAATCACGAACAATCAGCAACCACCGTATATCTATTATTAGGTTACGTTGCGATAGCCACCTCACTGCTTGTTTACAGTAATAAGAAGTTTGATTAATACCAGTTGTATTAAGTAAATGATCTATCTTGAAGCGGGGAAATAGCTTTAGTAGCAAGGCAAAAATTTTACTATTTAGTTGTTCTAAATGAGAAATTTTTAACGAAGCTAATATGCTATTTCACCCTTCAAATTGATTAGAGAATTAATTCAATTGGTATAAGAAAGGGGTCACTCGTAAAGGCGTGGCGCTAGCACTTGAACCACCGGAGACAGCGCTGGTTAGAATAAAGGAGTGATCGTGAGCATAAGTCGATTATCACTCCT
The DNA here is from genome assembly GCF_004208915.1 of Pseudoalteromonas sp. CO342X. Lineage (NCBI taxonomy): Bacteria > Pseudomonadati > Pseudomonadota > Gammaproteobacteria > Alteromonadales > Pseudoalteromonadaceae > Pseudoalteromonas > Pseudoalteromonas sp. CO342X. Next base: position 125,993 of record NZ_SGPH01000014.1, on the reverse strand, counting down.
TTATAGCCGCAATTTTTAATGGGAGTGGGTTCGACTATTAATAAAGTCGGTGACCGAAAACAACACCCCAGAGATCACGAAAGTAATGTGTATGCCTACTTTCCAAGCAAGCTGCTCACTGGTTAAATCTTGAGAATGAATAAAGACCTTGAGCAACTCTACGGCAGATATCGCTACGATGGCGCTGATCAGCTTGATTTTAAGCCCTGAGAAGCCAACTTTCCCCATCCAAGTCGGTTTGTCTTCTTGTGGTTCAACATTAAGCTTGGAAACAAAGTTCTCGTAGCCACTAAAAATAATGATGATCAACAACCCAGCCAGTAAAGCCGTATCAACCAATGTTAAGATACCAATGAGTAATTCTTGATTTGTCGCGGTAAGCGCACTGATGGTCATCACATAAAGCTGTTTAAAGAACTTAAGTAACAGCAACACAATCGCGAGTAGTAGGCCAACAAAGAAAGGCGCTAACAGCCATCGCCCTTTAAATAAGGTTCTTTCTAAGAGATATTCATAACGATTAAATTGCTCATTCTCAGACTTAGTTTCTTGCTCCATGTTTTTGATTTTCACCATCTTTAATTAGTTTAACTGAACCTATAAATGTAGCATCAACGCTTGTATTTCTCACCATTTATTAATGTAAATTTGAATCAATTTTCTGCTCTTAAAGAGAAAATTAATTCGTTTTCCTTATTTTAAATTTTGCTTTAAAACATGCTTGTTCTTTCAACTAACAGGTAACACGAATGAAAACCTTAGTTTCATCATTAATCGCTCTATCTCTTTTTGCTTGTGTACAAGTACAAGCCAATGAAGAGTTACCAGTCGCGCCTGCAGACTTGGTTCAAGAGTTAACTCAAATGTGCCTTGATTGGGCAAAAGATGATGATGTACAAGCATCTGAGATGAAAAAATATGTTTTGAATTGCGTTAACGACGAACTAGAAGCAACTGGCTATCAAAAAGTCAAAGACGTAAACATTAAATAATACCAGTTCGCTTATTTAACCTGAGCTGCGGATAATTAATGCCTTTCTAGCAGCCAGTTTTAGCGCTAACTGCGTTGAATTCACTTCCAATAGCCAGCTATTGGTGCGTAAATTCGCCTTGTTTTCCCTAAAACTTGCTGGCTAGACAAGGAAAAACTAAGTTGTGCTTTAGCAACAATGAGTTGGAACATTCCTTATCCAAACCTCAGGTTATTTAAGTGATGGCATTCATGATGAAAAAGGCCGCTCAATGTGTTGAGCGGCCTTTTATTTTCAATAACATTCTAGACAAAATATCCATAGCATCTAAAGACACCTATCGATGTTTGGCTAGTCGTTAAGCTTTCTTTTTCTTGGTAGTTTTCTCTTCTTCTACCCATTTACCATTGCTATATGTCGCTTTCCAACCCGTCGCTTTACCATCCACTTCTGTCATCACATATTGTGTCTTGGTTTTTCTAGAGTAGCGAACAATCGCAGGGTTACCATCTGAGTCTTGCTCAGGCGCATCAGCCAGATAATAGAATTTAGGTGAAATTCTATCTCTGAAGCGTTTTAGCTCTGATACTTTCGGGGCTCTTGTCTCACGTGATTTCGGGAATGTGTGCGCCGCTAAGAAAATACCTGAAGCGCCATCTCGAAGCACAAAATGCGCATCCGACTTTTCGCATTCTAGTTCCGGAAGCGGAACTGGATCTTCTTTCGGTGGTGCGGCTTCACCGTTTTTCAATAGCTTACGTGTATTTTTACAGTCTTCATTTGTACAACCAAAATACTTACCAAAACGGCCTGATTTAAGCTGCATATCCGAGCCACACTTGTCACACTCAATTAGTGGTCCATCGTAGCCTTTGATCTTAAATGCACCTGTTTCAATGACATAGCCCTTACACGCGGGGTTATTACCACATACATGGAGCTTTTTCGTTTCATCGATAAGGTATGAGTCCATTGCCGTTTCGCAAATTGGACAACGTTTCATATGACGCAGCGATTCAGCTTCCGCCTCTTCATCCGCATCCGCGGCAACCGCTTCATCACCAGACACTAGATTAATTGTGGTGGTACAACGCTCTTTTGGCGGCAAATTATAGCCTGTACAGCCAAGGAATACCCCTGTAGAAGCAGTACGAATACCCATTTTGCGTGAACATGTGGGACAATCGATGTCTGTTTCAACCATCACATTTTGTCGCATGCCGCCTTCACTTTCATCGCCAGCGGCTATTTCTAGCTGGTTAGAAAAGTCGGCGTAAAACTTATCAAGTACCTGCGTCCATAAACGTTCGCCTTCTGCGATATCATCAAGGCGACCTTCCATTTTGGCGGTAAAGTCAAAGTCCATTAAATCGTTGAAATTCTCAACGAGTCTGTCAGTTACGATCTCGCCCATTTTTTCAGCGTAAAAACGGCGGTTTTCAACTCGAACATAACCACGGTCCTGAATCGTTGAAATGATAGCTGCATAGGTAGATGGACGACCAATACCACGCTTTTCTAATTCCTTAACTAAGCTTGCTTCGCTGAAACGTGCTGGTGGTTTAGTAAAGTGCTGCTTAGGATCAATCGCAATAAGATCAAGCTTGTCGCCAACTGAAACACTTGGAAGCGCCTGCTCTTCTTCATTCTTCTTACGAACGGCTGGTTGTACACGTGTCCAACCATCAAAACGTAGCACGCGCCCTTTCGCTTTTAACGTGTAATCTTCCGCGGCGACGGTCAGCGTCGTTAGGTCATACTCTGCTGGCATCATCTGACACGCCACAAACTGACGCCAAATAAGCTCATAGAGCTTCTTAGCATCTGCCTCTACGCCGTCTAAATGACCTGATAAGATCGTCACATCAGATGGACGAATTGCCTCGTGCGCTTCTTGTGCGTTGCCTTTTGCGGAATAACGCAGTGGTGCTTCTGGAAGATACTTACTACCAAATTCACTATCGATATAGCCACGACACATTTCTAACGCATCGTTTGATAAATTCGTCGAGTCCGTACGCATATAGGTGATGTAACCCGCTTCGTATAGACGCTGCGCTAACATCATGGTTTTCTTTACGCCATAGCCTAAACGAGTACTTGCCGCTTGCTGCATTGTCGAGGTAATAAATGGCGCACTTGGCTTACTCTTGCTTGGCTTTTCTTCAACCTTGACTACTTCGTAAGCACTGTTTTCAAGCACTTGTACGGCAGTATCAGCCTGCGCTTTATTTACAGGCTTAAATGCCTCACCTTTAAACTTAGTAACCGCTAGGCGAATATCATCTTTTGTTGCTTTAACATCGGCGTGAATATCCCAAAACTCTTCTGGAATAAACGCTTTAATCTCACGCTCTCGCTCAACAAGTAATCTCACAGCAACAGATTGTACGCGACCTGCCGATAACCCTCTTGCTACTTTTTGCCAAAGCAGCGGGGATACCATAAAGCCAACAACTCGGTCAAGGAATCGTCTTGCCTGCTGCGCATATACCATGTCGGTGTTAAGGTCGCCAGGCGCTTCAAACGCTTGGGTTATCGCGTTTTTGGTGATCTCGTTAAAGACCACACGCTTATATTTGCTCTCATCGCCACCGATAATCTGTTCAAGGTGCCAAGCAATAGCTTCCCCTTCTCTATCCAAATCGGTTGCGAGATAGATATGGTCAGCATCCTCAGCAAGTTTCTGTAGTTCTTGAACTACTTTTTCTTTACCCGGCAAAATTTCGTAATGCGGTTCCCAACCCTTCTCAGGATCAATCCCCATCCTCGCAACTAAATTTGCATAATCTTTTTGCTTTTTATATTGCGCTTTTTCTTCAGGTGACATTTTACGTACTTCAGCTGGCGACTTAGTTGCCAAGCCTTTCGTCTTACCTGCCCCTGAGGTAGGAAGATCTCGAACATGGCCTACACTGGATTTAACAATGTAATCCTTGCCGAGGTATTTATTGATTGTTTTTGCCTTCGCGGGAGACTCTACAATTACTAGCGATTTGCCCATAGCTGCCTATTTTTGACCGATTCTGTCTGATGTTTGCCCTTACTTGGGCGTTAAATTACTTATAGGTATATCTACAAACACCTATTGTTACAAGCTAAAAATACTAACTTTTCCCTGATCACCGAATTATTATCCAATTTATGTACAATATTCAGCCAATTTAGGGACGCATTTATATATATAAGGTTAAGGCACGGGAATATAAAGGAATAGAAACAAAAATGCCAACCCGAAAGTTGGCATTTGTCATTTTATCCAGCGTCTGTAACGCTTATTCCGATTGATTGTGTCTTTCGTTCGTCATCATCATCTCCTAAAGCTGGGAAAGTAAATTTGATCCCCAATACGCCAGAAAGTTTGTTGTTTGGCTCAGCTTCCCTCGCCAAAGTAACGTTGAAGAAGTTTGGCTTATCACTTGTATAGTTCCCTAAGGTGCCAGACACACTTCCACTGGTTAGCTCACCGTTATTTGTTGAAATTTCTACTTCTGTACCAGCTGGAAGCGGATTACCAAACTCATCAGTGAAATAAATTGTAATAGGAACGGCTGATGGGCTGCCTGCCGCCGTGAAATCTACACTGGCGAGGTCGCACACACCGTCTACTCCAGATGGTTCAAGCACTAAGCCATTGCCACTTGGACACGCATTAGAACCTGCAAGCGAAGCTGGCACTGTAAACCGCACAAAAGCATTATCGCCAGACATTATCAATTCAAATTGTCTGTATACATTAACTAGCTCTTTAGTACATTCTCCTGCGGCTTCAGCTGCTTCTGAACAAAGCAAACCATTATATTTGCCGTCCCCTTCATAAATATTGTTGCCATCGATATCAAAATCAAAGCGACCATTGTTATTGCTATCCACCCACCAATCGTCATGACCGCCATTTACAGTTCCCGTTGGAGAACAAGGTCCTGTGTTTGCAGCAGAATCACAATTCTCTTTATCAAAACGACCATTTTCATTGGTATCTAGGAATGCTTCTGTAAGATCAAACTCTTGGCGATATTCGCCAATGTCGAACCGACCATTACGGCGCTCTACTCCACCGCTTGATTGCTCATCTCTGAAATTTTCTTGGCCTTTAACAAAAGCCAACACACTTACACGCCCACCCATAACAATTCGTCTAAGTGCAGTTGTAGCGCCATCGTTCGACGAAGCGTCTTTTTGTCTTAGCATGCCATTAATACATGGTGCGGCATTACCAAAATATGGGTCACAGTTCCAATTAGCTGAGCTTTGCTTTTGAGTATTTGATAATGTAGCTGCTAGTCTAGGTGCTACCGCTTCAAAGGTATTTACATTACCGTCTATATCACCAATGCGGTTACCCCAACGATATTCATAGAAAGGTCTATCTCCTTGGCTACGCCACACCACAGTACAAGCAGCATTATTCGTTCTACAATCGTAAGTGTCCTCAGACTCAGTACTACCAATAGCACCGGCTTCAGCAATCACAGTTGCAGCAACGCCATCAGCATTGAACTGATTGAATTGATCACCAAAGAACAAGGTAATATTTGTTGTTACCCCATTATAATTAAGCGAATTGGTATTGAAGGTAACAGGGGAAGCGTCAAAGGTATCCTGATCGGTGACACCTGAGCTTAAAATTAATCCTGACGATACACCAAATATCTGCTCACTTAATGGGATAGTATGCATAACACCTGCGGGACAGCGGACATCGTCGTTTGATGCATCTGCATCATTACATGCTTTGGCGATATCCGTCCAACAGGTAATCGCATCACCTTCAGGTAAATTCACGTAAGATTCTTCTGGAATATAACACGCACTGACAACGAGCGGACCTGGCACAATACCAGACTTAACCGTTGTTCTTACAATACCATTTGCATTGGTGTTTCCGGTAATTTGCGTAAGCGAGGCTAGGCCTTGCTCATCTGACAATCTAAAGTCGACTCGCGCTCGTGGAATTGCAAGGTTATCTTCATCTACCAGTTTAAAGCTCACAACAGATTGGGTTGGTAAGCCGCCTTCACCAGGAGGTAAAGCAATAAACTGATTAAAGCCATCTTCCTCAGGTAAAAACTGTACCGCTTGTGCAAGCGCGCTATCCACTTCAATAATCGTTTCTTGATTTATTGGAGAGCTGCCATTTTGGATAGTAACAGAAATTCTATCTTCGCCTTGGCAACCTTTAGCACGGTATGTAGAACGGGCGATACCATTTGAGGTATTTACCGTTTCATCTAATTCTGCAAGCGCAGGGGTCGCTGCGGAACAAGCTGAGCTAAATGCAACTTCAACAGCGCTATTGATTAATGCCCCATTCTGATCCTTTAACGTCACGGTAATAACCGTACTTCCACCTGCGGAAAGCTTTTGTTGAACTCCATTACTATCAACCAAACCATTGTCAATCGTAACATTCAACTGAGCAACACCAACATTAAAATTGATAGCCTGAGTGACATCAACATAATCAGGAGAGTTTACCGTGATAGTACCTGCGCCACCTTGATTACCAGGCTGAAACTTTAGGATTGCAATACCAAAAGAATCCGTTAACGCGGTGCCTGTCGATGGTAAGATAGCCCCTAAAGTAGTCTCAGCGCTAATTAACGCGTTGGCTATAGCATCACCAGTTTGGCTAGATGTCATTTTGATGAATACATCAGCCGTCTCGTTTGACGATACTTGATTGACGCGAGTACACCCAGCAGCAATTGGATCTATCATTGCCTGATTTCGGCTATCATCCCAACCTGCAGGACATTTACTTAATAACATGACCTCAAGTTTTGCTGACGCGGTTACATTGCCGTCATCACCACCACCTTGAGAGGTAAAATCAAAAGATCTCGTTGCACTATTATCACCTTGAGTGTAAGAGGCCGTAATACGTCCAGCACCCACAGTAGCCGTTACTTTTAACGTAATTGACGCTTTACCCTCAGTATTTGTAAGCACAGACCCTGAGCTGGGTTCCATGGTAGCAAATTCGTCGCTCTCAAAAACGACTCGACTATTTGCCAGAGGGCTACCATCTTTTGTTAACGTGGCAGTGATTACTAGAGGAGATGAAGATGAAAGTGTATTCGTTGAATTACCACTAGTATCCGCTCCTGAAAGCGTAATGGCATAAGTACCATCGCTACCATCACCATTACCATTATCTGTATCTTTTTGGATACTGCCGCCGCCACCGCACGCGGTCAGTAAGAATGCTAGCATCAGTATGCTAAAATAGCGCATCAAGGGCATTCACCTATCTCCCTAGCTAAGTTAATTTTATTATTGTTCAATAGTAACTCAATTTTAGCGATAAAATCACAATTTTTTATTAGATTAGGTAGATTTTCTGTCGTGAAATGCTGTTCATCTGCGCCAAGCCTGTTAAGCTTTAGCAGTTTTAAGATACATAGTGTTAGGACAATGTCAGAAAATCAAAAAATGGGCCTAACGGCGCGCATTATGATAGGTATGGTGTTGGGTGTTGTATTAGGCCTCACTCTTCAAGCCATCCTAGGTAAGAATAAAGAAATACTCATTCCTTTAGGTCTCTTTGACCTCCCCATTAAAGGTTTTTTCGTTGACGGTTTATTCCACATAGGTGGGCAAATCTTCATTGCAAGCTTAAAAATGCTTGTTGTTCCTTTAGTGTTTATTTCCCTTGTTTGTGGCACATGTAGCCTTAGTGACCCAAAGAAATTAGGCCGCTTGGGTGGTAAATCCATTGGTTTGTATCTCATTACAACAGCAATCGCAATCACGGTTGCAATCACGCTCGCACTACTCATTGCACCGGGCGGTGGCGTTGAAATTCCAAGCAGCGCGTCATTTGACGCAAAGCAAGCGCCAACACTTGTGCAAGTCATAATCAACATGTTCCCAACCAACCCAATTGATGCGATGGCCAATGGTAACATGCTTCAAATCATCGTCTTTGCGCTGCTATTTGGTATTGCTATGGCATTAAGCGGAGACGCTGGTGCTCGCCTAGCAACCGTATTTGAAGATCTCAATACAGTGGTGCTTAAGCTAGTGACTTTATTAATGAATGTCGCTCCATATGGCGTATTTTGTTTGATGGCTAAGTTGTTTACAACCATCGACATGGGGTTAATCGCCGAGCTTGGCAAATACTTTATGGTGGTGCTGGCAGCGCTGCTAATTCATGCATTCATTAACTATTCAATCTTATTTAAGCTATTGACGGGCTTGAGTCCAATCATCTTCCTAAAGAAGATGAAAGACGCGTGTATGTTTGCCTTTAGTACTTCAAGTTCAAGTGCGACTATGCCTGTAACATTAGAGACTGCGACTAAGAAGCTAGGTGCACATAACTCAGTCGCTTCTTTCACAATCCCTCTGGGTGCAACCATTAATATGGATGGCACAGCTATTATGCAAGGTGTTGCAACAGTCTTCATCGCACAGGTATTTGGTGTAGACCTCACCATCAATGACTATCTCATGGTTATCTTGACTGCTACTCTTGCCTCTGTTGGTACGGCAGGTGTGCCTGGTGTGGGCTTGATCATGCTTGCAATGGTGCTTAACCAAGTTGGATTGCCAGTTGAAGGTATCGCGCTTATCATTGGTGTAGACAGACTGCTAGATATGACAAGAACAGCCGTTAATATAACAGGTGACTGTATGGTTACTTGCGTTGTCGCTAAGTCTGAAAACGAATTTGATATTGATGTTTTCAACGACCCTGATGCTGCAAAAGAACTGGAAGAAACCACTTCTAAAGCAAAATCGTAAATATCAATAACGCAGCTAGTTATAATAGCTGCGTTATTCTCCTCAATAAGCTAACTCAATACTCTCCTAGCGACATATCTGCTATCCATACCCTTTTCTTCATTGCCATTTTTTCCTAGGTACAGAATAAGATTAAGCAGAAGATTCTCCGTGCCTATGCATATGAGTACTTTAGTTATTGCAGGATTTGGACATGGAGTTACCGGTAAGTCTCTCCATTTCAAAGCTAGGCCACTTAATTAAACGAATTGGTATAAGAAAAAACCGCGCTATAAAGCGCGGCTTTCATCTTAATAAACGTTAATGTATTAGAATTGGTATGCAAACTTCACGTATGCTTGACGACCAAGGATACTGTGCGTTTTATTGTCAATTCCCATAGACTCTGAAGGAGCAAGCGGCGCTTCCTCATTAAACAAGTTAGACGCACCGAGCGTTACTGTCAGCTTTTCTACGCCAATATAACTGACGCTTGTATCAACGGTAGTCCATGAATCAATCTCATATTTATTGCCATCACTATCGGCAAGGTCTTTATACGAATCGACATAGTTTACGCTGATATTTGCAAGCCAATCATTCTTGGCCCAGTCCATGCCTGCGGTCCAACGGAACTGTGGATGCTGGTATTCTCCATTGAGATCTTCTGCAACATTGAATGTGTTACCTTGATCGTCACTTTCAAATGATTGCTCTTCAAAGTTAAGTGCGTAAGTTAAGTTATAATTGAACTTAAATTCACCCATTTCACGAGTAGTTAACGCGTAGGCTAAGTTAACATCGAAACCGTCTGTTTCACGACCACCAATATTAACAAAGGTGTCGTTAATAGTGAGAATACGACCAAGTGTGCTGCCCTGATTCGGTGCACGAACAACTAAATTAGGATCAGTGCCACAACAATCAACTAACTTCTGTGCACCTATCTTCTTGATAAGATCTTCTTGATCATAGTTCCAGTAATCCACACCGATACTAAAGTCATCGGTCGCTTGCCACACAACACCTAAGTTGTAGTTTTCTGACTCTTCTGGTTGTAGATTTTTGTTACCAGACACAATCGCAGTGTATTCATACGGGCTACAATCATCATCAGCGCCAGTTTGGCGACAACGCTCGCGGTCTATCACGCTTGGAGATTCGTCTGTTCTACCTAGATGTAGCTGCACAAGAGAAGGTGCTCTAAATGCTGTTCCCCAAGAACCACGAACCACAAGGCTATCAAGTGGTGACCAACGGAATGCTACTTTTGGATCGGTTGTTGTCCCAAAGTCACTATAGTCTTCATAACGCAATGCTAATTGTAGCTCTAGCGTATCTAGCACTGGTACGCTAAATTCTGCGAATATCGCAGTATTGTCGCGATCACCGTTCGCTTGCGTCGCTTCTGTACCAAAGATTTCGCCTCGGATGTATTGACTATCTGGGTTATCTTCGATTTTCTCGTAACGATGTTCGAAACCAAACGCTGCAGCAACGTAGCCTGCACCCAATTCAAACAGTTCGCCTGAAATGGTACCGTCTAATGATTGCATGGTTGATGCACCATAACGCGTAGTCGTGGTCTCAAAAAACGCCAAACCTGCTTCTGTATTGGTGCTTGGTTCAAATGGGTTCCAAAGACCCTCATCAATCGCTTGCTGCGCTCTTAGCTTGTTAGGGAAACCATCAAAACCCTTTTCAACTGCACTTGAACGAATGGCAGAATATGCAACTTCCCAAGACCACGCATTCCACTCACCACGAGCACCAAGGACGGCGCGGTAATATTCAGAATCAACATCTTTTTTACGGTTACCGATATCAACCGTACGACGACGCATTGAAATATCGACACCATGTAAGAAATGGTCAGGATCGTTAAATAGTGGATGGTTTGGGTTGTCCCCATCCATAAATAGTTCTGTAAAGCTTGGACTACCTGCACCTTGAATGAAAGTTGTAGAGTGCTGTGCCGAAATTTCTGCAAAACCTTCAATACCTTCAGTGATTTCTTGTACACCGTTATAGTTAAAGCTAATACGCTCTGTCGATGGAATTGCGGTCATGTGTGCCGCATAGTCATAACGACAAATATCACCAATATCTAAAGCAGGATCGCATTTATCATTACCCCATACGTCCGTAAAGATAGTCTGTCTCACCTGAGTGCCATCGTCTTCAACACGAACAACAGGTAATCTCGCCCACTGCTCGTCTGTTAACATGCTTCTCATTACTTCAACACTACCTGGAACACCAGCAGAACTTAATGAGTTATTACCACCACGAAAACGCTGATCAGCAGATGCCGTATAGTCACGATCTGCATACGTTAAGTGACCACGTTTAAAATAATCGAGTGAGAAATTATGGTGGCCATTTTGTGTTGACGAACCCCAAAGAAGGGTAAAGTTTTGCTCTTCGGCACCACCATCTGCGGTGTCTGAGATTTTACCTGCAACTTCAAAACCGTCGATATCATCACGAAGAATGATGTTAATAACACCTGCTACCGCATCCGAACCATAAGTTGCTGAGGCACCATCTTTTAGAATATCTATACGTTTAACCGATGAAACCGGAATGGTATTTAAGTCCACAAATGATGTTTCGATATCTTTTGCAAATGGGCTAACCGCAACGCGGCGGCCATTGATTAATACAAGCGTCGATGATGCCCCTAACCCTCTTAGAGCAACACTAGAGCCACCATTTGCTGTGTCATCGCTGGAGTTACCTTGCGTACTAAAAGTACCAGTACCCGATACCGGCAGCTTTTGCAACGCGCCAATAAGGTCCGTTGATCCCGTTGAAGCTAGATCAGCAGCTGATAAACTTTGGATTGGTGACGGGCCTTCTAAATCTGTTCTTTTAATGTGAGAACCGGTCACTTCAATACGTTCAACTTGCTTCGTTTCTTCAGCCTTAACTTGTTGATTCATGCCGATTAAAACGGCAATAGAGAGCGCACTGAGTGGTAATTTATAGGTCATCCTGTTTCCCCTTAAGTTGATAATTACACTGTAGTTTTTTTAATAATCCAGCCATTATTAGCATACCGAAGCAACTTTAACAATGCATTTATTTAACATTAAGTTTCCATTTTGGGGGTCTAATGGCAGAAATTCACGACGAATAGATATCGCTGTTTGCCGGTATGAATTATTGTCAAAAGAAGGATTAATGGTGATGAGAGAGGGTTTTATCTGTAAGAAATGCAAGGGTGAAGTAACGTCCAACGAATTTCGTTAGTCTGAATAGCTCCGACTAAAGTCTATAGACGTTACTTTATATTATGATGGGCTAGTTATAGTGCTAGCCAAGGTTGCACTGACTTCACATTAGCAGAGTCTGCAAAATGTGTATTGTCGTTTGACCATGCCTTCGGGACGCTGATTTGACAGACTTGCGACTCACACTTCATTGTAGCGTCGGTGACAGTTTGACTTCTGCCAAAGGTCACAATAACCCCTTGTTGCTCAGGCAGCAAAAATGACAGTAAGTTTTTAATAAAAAAGCCAGAGAGATCAGCGAGTAGCTCTTCGAATTCCTGTTGCATTTTATAAAGGTCAGCTTTGCTCAAAGATGTTGTGTTAAATAACTCAGCTTCAATCTGCATTTTTAGCTGGCAGTCCGAGTTTGCACCCTTCGTTTCAATCACTACTTTTGCTTTGTCTTTGTCCAATTCTTTGTCAAATGGCAGCAATAGCTGCGCTTCATCTGTGTACGACAATGGAAAGCTCGCTTCCTCGGTCACAATATTCCCCGTTGTGATTTTACAGGCTTGCATGCTCACTGTATCGACAAGGTAAAAACCCACACGTGCAAACTCAAACTCGCCTTTACTTACCACTTTTAATCTGTCGTAAAAGCTGTCATATACAAAGGTGACTGTTTTAGCTGAGGCTATCGCACTCCAAAGTGCCATTATCAGGACAAGTACTATCTTACTCTTCATCAAAATACGCTCGGTTATGCCTTATCATATCGTTAAGTTCGTTCACGTAGTCCTCACCACGCTCTGAATAACTCAAAAGACCACTTGTTAATACTGTCGCGTCAATCGGCGCTTTTTGAGCTCGCAGCTCTGCTCGTACCGAACGCAACTCCCTGTATGCATCATTGGTGTTAATATTTCTAAAGTATGACTTGACCGCGGCTCTTACCGACTGAAATGCTCTAACTTCATGATCGGCCGCATCTTCTCGCCGCTTAGGCACCATACCGCAGCCTTTGGTGTAACACCATTGACCAAAAAAATTTAACCCAATTCGTGCAAACCGTGACGTACCCCAGGCTGATTCATTAGCAGCTTGCATCAGCGCCAGCTCTTTAGGAATAATATCCACTCGGCGCAATGCTCTTTTGAGCGAAGATTCATTAATGGCTTCGCCTTTTAAATCATACTTTGTGAAAATCATCGCAATCTTTTCTATTTGTTTGCGTGTTAGCGTTTCATCAAATTGCACCATCATCAGAGCGATTTCAAGCGTTGCCCGTTGCTCTAAGATCTGTTTATTTTCGGCTTCTACGTGCGGTTTAATAAAGTCGAAAAACGCTGTTTTCTTTTCCTTAATGTCACGAATGGCTGAAAAATTGGGTAGCTTTACACTATGGAGTGGCTTTTCCGGCACCTTAGGTACAACCTCAGCACTCGTATCCTCTTGATCTAAAGTAGAATCTTGAGGACTTTTATCTTGGATAAAAGGATAAATTAACGCCCAAATGGTCACTAGGGCAACAATGAGTTTAATCAGTTTAGCTTGCATACTTCTCCTCGCAGTGGCGTTGTTCTGGAAACGGAGTCTCTTTCCCTAAGTCTCTAAGAACTTTTCTCAAGCCCGCTCAATAACAGTTTTATTCTGTTACTATAGTTTGATAGAGCGTTGATAAATTGCGCCAAAATAACAGTATTCAAAAATAGCGGCTGATAATATCAAAAGCCGCAATTAAACGCGAATTTTCGTTCAGTTATCGTACATAGTTTAGACGAGTTTGAGATATAAAGAAAAAGGAACAGAAGTATGACGTCTAACGCTTGGCAGCAGCGTCTGCTATCGCAGCAAAAAAACCGCCCTAACGACAATCGCTCAGCATGGCAAATAGATCGTTCTAGGATCATACATGCCGCGGCTTTTAGGCGCTTGCAAGCCAAAACCCAAATTATGGCAATCGGCGTCAACGACTTTTACCGGACTCGCCTAACACACTCTTTGGAAGTATCGCAAATAGGCAGCGGTCTATTGCGCCATTTAAGAAAACAACACCCTGAATTTGAACATTTTCCTTCAACAAGTCTTATTGAAACTTTGTGCCTAGCGCATGATATCGGCCACCCGCCTTTTGGCCATGGTGGAGAAATAGCGCTTAATTACCTTATGCGCGATCACGGAGGGTTTGAAGGAAACGCCCAAACCTTGCGCATTGTCACCAAACTGGAACCATACACTAAAGGTTATGGCATGAACTTAACGCGCCGCACCTTATTAGGTTTTATTAAATACCCTGCATTAATCGACACACTTTGGTATCACCAACCAACGCAAACACAAAGTCGAAAATACATATTGTCCAGTGATTGGCTGCCTGCAAAAGGCATTTATCAATGCGACCAATCGGTATTTGATTGGATCCTCTCGCCATTTTCTCAAAACGACCAAATAAAGCTGCAAGAAACCGAGGTAAAAGACACCTTCCGTCGCAAGACAAAGTTTAAATCGTTAGATTGCGCCATTATGGAATATGCCGATGATATCGCCTATGCAGTTCATGATTTAGAAGATGCGATAGCAACCGAGACCCTTAACGAGGCAGCATGGCATGATTTTGCTCTGCCTGAATTGCAAAAGTTAGACTCACCTTGGTTAAAGCAAAACTTACCGCGCGTGAGCGAGAGTTTATTTTCAGAAGATGAATCTAATCGAAAAGATACCATAGGTGAACTCGTCAACCTGTTTATTGTGCATTGTAAACTCACCGTTCAAGACTCAGATTTTGACTCCGCCCTACTTCATTTTACCGTTGAGATGGCACCCGAATTTCAGGAAATCCTGCAAGTATTAAAAGTGTTCGTATATCAAAGATTAATTCGTGAACCTAAAATGCAGCAAATTGAGTTTAGTGGTCAAAACCTGCTTATTGATTTATTTGAAGTTTTTGCCAGTGACCCGATGCGATTGTTGCCGTATACAACCCAAACATTGTACCAGCAAGCAACCGATGAAACGCAGCAAATGCGCGTGTTAGCGGACTATCTTGGTGGCATGTCTGATGAGTATGCACGAAAAACGCATCGACGCTTATTTACCGGGGAACTGTAAACTCTGCTCGAAGAGGTAAAAATTAATCATGAAAAATTCGCATACATTGGCGATTAACTCATTCTTTAATTTTTCTTAAGCCTTTCTTAAGTATTGGCATATATGTTTTCAACGTAGCTTGATATTTTTCAGTTGGAGCATATATGCCAGCCAAAACCGTTGCGGTATTCGTGTTAGTCACTTCAATCACTCCTGCGTTTGCTGGTGACCCATTTAGCATCGACTCCCTTTGCAATAATAACGCTGAACATAGTAACAAAATGGCGCGACAGACGGATAAAGCAAGTCAAGAGAAAAACATCAAGATTGAGTCTATCGAAATAAACTCAAACCCTATTTTTAATCCGGACGACCCAGAAACGACCTCTTTCCATGACTTCGTAAACTGGCTGCATATAGAAACCCGAGATGCGACTATCGCTTCTCAACTCCCTTTTCAGGCTGGTGACCTAGTCAGCGAGGCCGATATTTTAGAGGCTGAGCGGATCTTGCGTGCTAAAAAATACATCAGAGAGGCGAAAATTAACTATGCCAAACCATGCAGCAGTGCCGAACCACAGAAAATATCAGTGCAAACGTGGGACACCTGGAGTTTGCTGCCCAGTGTAAACTTTGGCCGAAGTAGTGGAAACAATAAGTTAAGTCTGGGGTTTAAAGAGGAAAACTTGTTAGGGTATGGCGTTAGAGCATCCGTAAAATACAAATCTGACCATGAACGTTCCGGTTACCATAGCGTGTTGCAAATGCCTGCGCCATGGCAACCACATGCCATGATAACGGTGCAAGCAGATGATTATGATGACGGTCAAATATTTATGACTGACATTTATCAACCTTTCTATCAGCGCTCCAGCTCTTTGTTATATAGAGCTTATATTAATGCACAAGACCAAACGACTTCTATCTATCATAACGGTCAAACAGAAAGTCAGTTTCGATATAATGGTACATCTGCGCAGTTTGCTTATGGCCGTTTATGGCAGCAAACCAACACCACCACACTTAGGTGGATAGCTGGTGTCGATTACCAAGATGTCAGCTATGACGAGCCAAACTTAGCCATAAGGGATAACCTTTATGACTTCAAATTGTTAGCGCCTTGGATAAGTCTTCAATATATCGAAGATAATTATATCGTGCTGCAGGACGTAGACTTAATCAATCACAGTGAAGATTTCAACCTCGGATGGTCACTTGCGGCCAAAGCAGGTATTGATACCGAAGCGGATGGAGTTGGCTCAATTTGGGAGTTTTCAGCCAATAAAGCATGGCTATTTAATGATGATGTCTTATACCGATTTAAAGCATCAACCAATGCCCAAATCGGCACGCAGCAAGGTGATAGAGTATGGTCTACTCTCGCTGCAAAGGTAAATTATCGCTGGAGCGATAGTTTTGCTTTTTATGCTGATGTCATTGCTGCGTGGCAAAACAAGGAATTTGCCGAGCGTCCTCTTGCACTCGGTGGAGAAGAAGGGCTCCGTGGCTTCCCACAAAGCTATCAACAAGGTACGCAAACGGTCAAATCTTCATTCGAGCTCCGTATGTACCCTAACATTAATATTTATCAGCTTGTTGATTTAGGGTTCGTTGGCTTTGTTGATATGGGAAAAGCATCCGGGAATATACAACATCCAAATATAAGCAATAAAATGCTAGGTAGTGTAGGGCTCGGAGTTCGTTTATATTCCGCCCGTTCAAGCAACGAAAACGTAGTGCATATAGACTTTACTAAACCATTAAGTAACTATCCTGAAGTTGACAGCTGGGAACTTGGTTTATCAGTGGAAACTCACTTTTAAATAGCGCTTCAAAGGGTAAATGTAAAGGTGATGGTACTCGCTTCCAACGCAACAGTGAGTTCCGCGTCAATGGCTTCAGCAAAGGTCCTAGCAATAGGCAAGCCCAAGCCAAAGCAATCATTCGCGCTTCTCGATTGGTCGCTTTGCCATAGTGGTTCAAATAATTGTGCTAAATTCACGTTTTCGAGCTCGCCGGAAACCTGATTGCTCACTCGAACATTTATCCCATTTGTCGCCCCCTTTTCAACAACGATAAGTGCTTCAGAACCCAGTACACGGTGGCGCTTGGCATTTTTCAGTAAGTTACCAATGATGCTCTCGACTGCCATTAAGTTGGTCTGAATTGGACATTCGGAGCAAGTTGTCTGAATCTCAACATTATCAAATGCTATCTCACCAATCGAACGGTTGACGACTTGCAATACATCAACAACATCGTCTTTAGGTAGCTTTATCTGCTCATATTTATGTAGCAACATTACATTGGTGACGATGTTTTTCATCCGCTGACTTATTCTTAATACTTCTGGCACAAAGTCATCCGCCAGTTCATTGTCTTCCGGGAAGCGTGAAATAACTTCCGCCAAATTAATAAGCTCCGTAATGGGCGTTTTTAATTCATGCGAAATATCTGAGGTTAAGCGCTTTTCTCGCAAGTACAATTGTCTGTTTTCAACGATAAAACGGTTTAAGCTTTGCTCAACGGGTAATAGCTCAGAGACTGGCTTTTCTAATATTATGGTGTCTGAATCTTTAGAGAAATTTAGTTTGGCTATCTGAGCGTTCATGCTATTCAACGGCGCGAGACCAACATCGACCGTTTTACGCACAAAGACACGAATAAACACCACAACACATACGATAGTCACGATAAAAACGATATCAATGAGCCAAAGAATAAAGTCCAGTCCCTCTGACGAGGCCGCATAGGCAATAACAAGTTCGTCGTCAAAAGATGTTTTTTCCCCTTTTAGGGTATGGATCTGCGGAATAAAACGGGTATATATGATCCGTCCCGCACGACCATCTGGCAGGGTTTCATTTACCACTTTGTTCTCGCCAAGTGATAACGACAAATAAGGTAACTCGTGTTGCGAAAAAAGATCTAAGCTGTCAGAGCGTGCAAAAACTCGGTCGTTCAACCAGATTTGATAATATTCGGGCTCGATATTGCCAGTAAATTCAGGTAAAAACTCACCGGAAAAGTGCAGTTCAAGATGATCTTCATCTTCAGAGACTAACGTCATCAGCATGCCAACTTTTGTATGCATCGCTTTGTCGAATTGTGAGTCAATCCAAGAGTCCACAGCCAAATCTGTAGCGAGTAAAATGGCGACTACAACACCTGTGATGGTAATTGATAATGTGCTAACTAAGTTCCCTCGGATCGACTTCATGGTAGTTGCTCAACATAATATCCAAACCCGCGTTTAGTTTTAACTGGCAAGCATTGACCCAGCGCTTTGACCTTTTTACGTAGCGAAGAAAGGTGAGCTTCGATGGCATTTTTCGACACGCTATCGAAATTGCCGGTAATATAAGTGCTTAATTTTTCTGGTGTAATAATCTTATTTTGATTAGTAAACAAACATTCCAAAATTTTATACTCATTGGGTGTTAAGTCTATCCGCTGCCCTGCAATTAACGCTGACTTTAGCTGCAAGTCAATGGTCAAGAAGCCATGCACTATTTCATCACCATCTTGTTTAAATGCCCCTCTTCTCATTAGCGTTAATAGCCGTGCATGCAGCTCATCAAACGAAAAGGGCTTGGCGAGATAGTCGTCTGCACCACTTAATAAACCCAGCACTCGGTCTTCAGGTTGTGACTTTGCTGACAACACCAACACTCGAGTGTCGTTCTTCTGTTGCCTTAGCGCTTTAAGCACACTTATGCCATCCAAACTAGGCAACATGATATCTAAAATAATTACATCATAGTGATCCATCAGCGCCATACTCAAACCGCTAGAACCATCCGCCGTATCATCTACCGTAAAACCCAGTTTAGAGAGCCCTAAGGTTAAGCTGCGACGCAAGGACTCAGAATCTTCAATCAGTAACACATTCATAAATAAACCTTCGGCTAGTGCTTAATATCACATAGCTTAGTTGCTCAAACTTAAGATTCGCTAAAGAGAACTTCAACTTTCATCAATTCCGAAGGATTTCCTAAGCTTTTCTTAAGTTTCGTCGGATAGTCTTGTGATAAATGCAACTATTCTTAACATTCTATGAACAAAGTACACTTTTCAACTCCTTATGCACAACCTTTCATGGTGTTTTTCCTGTCCTTGTTGGTGATTTTGACGCTTAGCCGTTTAGGACTATCAGCTTGGATGTTAGAGAGAATGGCAGGCTCTGATCCTTTGACCTTTGTGATATCAGGCCTGCGAGTTGATTTGAGTACTACCGCTTATCTCGCAATACCGCTCTTATTGTTAATGGTCACACACTATTTTATGCCTAAACCATTGAAGCCTTTACTTACGGCGCTAGTAACGGGGTATATTGCGTTGGGTATTGCATTTGTCCTACTACTCGAAGCTGCAACTCCTGCATTTATTTTGCAATACGACATCAGACCAAACCGTTTATTTATTGAGTATCTGATTTACCCCAAAGAAGTCATGTCAATGTTGTTGAGTGGTCACTTGGGCACAGTGATATTGACCCTACTTTTATGTACTTTAGCTTTAATAACCACCTTGAGATATTTTCCTCGCATTGGCAACGATGTGCCATTAAAACGGAATATGGCTATCTCTACTTTTTGTAGTCTAATCTGTTTAGCGCTATTAGCGAGAGGTACTCTGGGTCATAGACCACTAAACCCTGCTACCGTCTACTTCTCACAAGATGCATTGGTTAATTCGTTGACCATCAACTCTGCTTATAGTGTTGCGTTCGCAGCAAAAAATATGGGTAGCGAAAAAAGTGCCAGTGCGCTTTATGGTTCGCTATCCAAAAAAAAGGTTTTTGATACAGTAAGAAAAGCAAGTTACAAACAAGGTTTTATCTCAAATACACTTCCTACCCTAGCCACTAATCCGGCATACCATCAGGGTAAAAAGAAAAATTTAGTGATTATCTTGGAAGAAAGCTTAGGCGCGCGTTTTGTCAGCTCGCTAGGGGGAGCAAATCTAACCCCAGAGTTAGATAAACTGTATCGAGAAGGCTGGGGGCTGGAGAACCTCTACGCAACGGGCACCCGATCGGTTCGCGGAATTGAAGCCGTGATCACCGGCTTTGTACCTTCACCGTCACGCTCCGTCGTTAAGCTTTCAAAGTCTCAGCAACAGTTTTGTACGTTGGCGGATATTTTAGCCAAAGAAAACTATACCACACAGTTTATTTACGGTGGCGAAAGCCACTTCGATAACATGAAAAGCTTCTTCTTAGGAAATGGCTTTCAACGTATCGTTGACTTTGATGATATTGAAAACCCAGAATTTGTTGCGTCTTGGGGCGCCAGCGACGAAGATCTGTTTAATCAAGCGGATAAAGAACTAACTCAGCTGAGTGAAGAAGAAAAGCCATTTTTTAGTTTGATCTTTACATCTAGCAATCACGACCCGTTTGAAATTCCTGACGGAAAAGTAATGTTACCAACAAATCATAAAAGTGATAAACCTGCGCGAGATCTCGCTATCAAGTACGCCGACTATGCGCTCGGAAAGTTTATTGATAAGGCCAAGCAAAGCCGATATTGGCAAGATACTATCTTTTTAGTCGTTGCAGATCATGATGTCAGGGTGTATGGATCCGAGCCCGTCCCTATTAAGTCTTTTCATATTCCAGCCGTTATTTTGAATTCAGGCTTTAATCAGAAACAAGATAAAAGGTTGGTCAGTCAAATTGATTTACCTGTCACTTTGCTTTCTTTAATAGGGGTTGAACGCCCAACGCCTATGCTTGGTTTTGACTTAACCAAACAATATCCAGTGCAAAGAGCGATGATGCAATATTACGATAATTTTGCCTACATTGAAGATGACAAAGCCGCCATTTTGATGCCAGGCAACAAAGTGAGTTATTGGCAATATGACACGGCGACTAAGATGCAAAAACCACTGGTGAATACAACGCACACCATTGATTTGAAAGAAAAAGCACTATCTCATGTATTATTTAGTAATTTGGCCTATCAGGAGCAAATTTATCGATTAAAAGAGTAAAGCATAAGGTTGTCTTAAGTATTTCTATAGAAAATAAAGATAACTTAGTTTTTATTTTCTCATCAGGAGTTGGATATGTTTAAATTTTTAAAACATATCTCCCCATCAGGCTATACCAGCCTGATGGTTCTCGCCACCCTTTATTGTACCTTTGCTTTTAATAGCCTATTTATTATCAAAGTCTTTAATGTTTCTACAATACAGGAGTGGTCCGATTGGCTATTTTTAGCGTCTGTCCCTATTCTTTTGTTTTTCCTGACACTGTTACTATTTAGTTGGTTTTCTTTAATCACCTTCGTACGGCCTTTTCTATTCATTACCATTGTGTTATCTAGTGTGTTGCTATACGCATCAATAAACTACGGCGTCATATTTGATAAAAGCATGATGCAAAATATTATTGAAACAGACACAGGGGAAGCATTTTCATATTTAAATATAAATCTAGTTCTTTTCGTACTAACTTTGGGTTTAATTCCTGCTTATTTAATGACAAAAAACAAAATCAGGCAGCCACTAAAGCAAAGACTAAAATCCTTTATTCTCATTAATTTTGTTTCAATAACCTTCATCTCTTTGATAGCATTTAGCTTTTATCAAAACTATGCTTCCGTTGGTAGAAACAATAAAGAAGTCGCAAGCTATATCACGCCATTTTCATTTTATATTGCAGGATATAAATACCTGAGAGATAACTATTTTTATCCTCCATTACCATTTCGATTACTAGATAAAACACCTGCTTTAGCTTCCAAGTCAGGTGCTAATATTACCGTTGTCGTCGTTGGTGAAACTGCACGTGCAAGCAACTTTTCACACGGAGGCTATAAAATAGATACTAACGAATACACTAAACAGGACGGCATCAAATATTTTAGTAAAATGTCATCTTGTGGCACAGCGACAGCAATTTCAGTACCCTGTATGTTTTCACGGCTAGATAGAGCACATTACAATAGCCGTCTTGCTCAGAGCCAAGATAACGTGCTTGATGTGATCCACAGGGCTGGCGCCGAAGTGTTTTGGATAGACAATAATAGTAGTTGTAAAGGTGTATGTAATCGGGTTGAGAATTATCGGATTGATACTAACAAGGATAACCCGCTGTGCGACGGTAAGTATTGCTTTGATGAGGTACTAATCCCATCACTTATGACTACCATAAACAACGCGCAAACAAGCAATATTGTTGTTGTCTTACATATGATTGGCTCGCATGGCCCAACTTATTACCGCCGCTACCCTAAAACGCAGCAAAAATTCCTCCCAGATTGCCAACGTAGCGATATCCAAAATTGTACGCCTCAAGAATTAGTGAACACCTATGACAATACCATTGCTTACACAGATTTAGTGTTGCACAAAATCATTACACAACTGTCTTCGTTAGACGCAGAAACAGTCAACATGCTCTATGTTTCCGATCATGGCGAATCACTTGGTGAAACCGGATTATATTTACATGGCTTTCCATACCGTCTTGCGCCTAAAGAGCAAACCCAGATCCCGATGATTTATTGGAGTAATCGCCTAACAAATAAAAGCTACAGTGGTTGCATTGACGCTGTAAAACAGCAACCCCTTTCTCATGACAATATCTACGATACGTTACTTGGCTTAACCCAAGTTAATTCGAAAACCTATCAGTCCAAAAATGACATATTCGCAACCTGTCGAACTCAATTACTCGCAACTAATGGAGAAACTAATGCATTTTGATAACACCAATAAGCCAACTGGAGCAAAACGACTATTGCTGGCGCTTGGACACTCATTTAGAGCGTTTAATTGGCTCACAAAAAATGAATCCGCCTTTCGGCAAGAGCTTATTCTACTGCTGGTTACTATCATTTTGCTGTTTACACTTGAACTTTCACTCTATGAGCGCGTTATGCTGTTTTGTGCAACGCTGTTTGTGATGTTTGCAGAGATAGTAAATACCGCTATTGAAGCAACAATTGATAGAGTCGGTTTAGAAATCCATCCACTGTCGGGGCTTGCCAAGGACTTGGGCTCTGCAGGCGTATTGATCGCACTTATCGTTTTTATCTGTATCTGGGGCAGCTGTTTATATCAAAACCTCTACTAGCAATTAATGGCCAATGATGCTTATGTTTGGATGAGAGAAGCCAAACATAAGCTTTAGCGCTAAGCCATTACTTCCTTTTACGCTTGGTTCTTGTTCCTAGAATACGCTTTTTGTCTCTTTGCTTCTTAGATTTACCAGAATTACGGCGAGTGTCTTTAGGCTCTTTGGTTAAATCAGGTTCATAGCCTGGCAGCCATTGCGGTGCAAATCGCTCATCTAAGAAAATTTCTATTTCTTCTAGTAGCCACTGTTCATCAATACTCACAAGCGAAATGGCTTGGCCATTTTGTCCAGCACGACCACTACGGCCGATACGGTGCACATAGTCTTCAGCAACATAGGGTAACTCAGCATTGAAGACATAGTTTAGCGAGTCAATGTCAATGCCACGAGCTGCTACATCCGTTGCAACTAAGACGCGAATTTCACCTGATTTGAATTGAGATAGCGCTTTGTCACGCGCGCCTTGAGACTTATCACCGTGGATCGCTGCGGTTTTAAGGCCATCCTTATTCAATTCTTTTGTGTAGCTATCAGCACTATTTTTTGTGCGAGTAAACACCAGTACCTGATGCCAATTATTTTTGCCAATCAAGTGGGAGATCAATTCACGTTTGCGATCTTCGTCTACCGAATAGAAAGTTTGCGTAACTGTGCTTGCGGTGCTGTTTTGGGATTCAACTCCTACTCGCTTAGGGTCGTTCAACCAAGGTTTTACTTGGGATAACACAGCATCGTCAACCGTAGCTGAAAATAGCAACGTTTGACGCTTAAGCGGCATAGTGCGCATGATCCGCTTAATTTCCCCCATAAACCCCATATCTAACATGCGATCTGCTTCATCGAAGACCAAGTGTTGAATATTTTTGAGTGTTAATGTGCCTTTGATTAGGTGGTCAAGTAAACGCCCAGGTGTCGCAACCACTACGTCTACACCCGCTCTTAAGCGCTTTTCTTGCGGGCCAATATTTGCACCGCCATATAAGCACACGACATTCAAGTTAGTGTTCATCACTAACTTTTCAGTATGCTCTGCAACCTGCTGTGCCAGCTCACGAGTCGGCGTTAATATCAATGCCCTAACCGATTTCTCACCTTGCGTGGCGCCTATCAGCATGGAGTGCAAAATCGGCAGCATGAAGGCGGCAGTCTTACCGGTTCCAGTTTGGGCACTTGCAATTAAATCACAACCACTGAGCAGAAGTGGAATACTCTTTTCTTGAATTGGTGTGGGTGACTCAAACCCAAGCTCAGTAATTGCGCTTAGTAGTTCAGGGTGAAGTTGTAACTCGCTAAATGTCATTGGAGATCAGTGTCTATTACCAAAATTGAGCGGATTATAGCAAACAATTATCTAAGCACTGTAATGTTCAATCTAGTTAACCTGAGGTTTGGATAAGGAATATTTCAACTCATTGTTTCTAAAGTACAACTTAGTTTTTTCCTTGTCTAGCCTAAGAGTTTTAGGGAAAACACCGCTTCCGCGTCCTGCTCTCGCTAAGGTACCTACATCCTGTAGGCAAGACGAATTTACGCACCAATAGCTGGCTATTGGAAGTGAATTCAACGCAGTTAGCGCTAAAACTGGCTGCTAGAAAGGCATTAATTATCCGCAGCTCAGGTTAGTTACTTTCCACTGATTTCTATTTGGCCAGAGCAACTTCTCAGATAAGATTAATCACGCTAATGCTCAAAAGTGATAAATAAGGAGATGCACATGTCACAAAAGCGATTGAAACTTCTAGCGGTGAGCCTAGGGTTTCTTGCCATTGCGCCTTTATTTGGTTTACTCATTGCTGAGCTTAGTGTTGCAGTACTAGATTGTCGGGTTTCAGAAAGTGGTCATTCTGATTGTGTTATCGGCGGTATTGATATTGGAATGCTACTGGCCATTTTATATACAGGTGGTTGGGTAAGTATGATTTCTATTCCTGTGGCAGGCTTGGCGGCTTTGGTCTGTTACGCCAAATACCGTGATGCAAACCTAAATAACAACCAATAAAAAAGGGGCTAACTGCCCCTCTTCTCTTTACATCAATTTGATTAAATTGCTGCGTTTCTGAATTCTTTAACAAATTGCTTAACAGGCATATCGTTACAACGTAAGTTGCGAACCTGTTGGTTGTTCAAACGTAAGTGATTAACGCCGTGACGTACTGCATCTAAACATAGCTCAGTTGCGGTATCTGTTTTTTCAGCGATTAGCTCAACTTTCTTTTCTTGCTTTTGCGAGCGCTTTGCCGCTTTTGCAAACTCACGGATATCTTCACCATTACAGTGGATGCTTGGTGAGAAGCGAGAAATAAATAAGCCTAGTGATGCAGCTTCTTTACGTGCTGCACTGAAACCTTGCTCTGCTGCAACAGCACATACTTTCGTCGCTGGTGATGCGTCAGCTTGAGTGAACTCAACCTGTGAAGCGAAAGCCGTTGTAGAAACCAAAGAAACAAGACCAAAGAAAGAGAGAGATTTAAGCATAATATACCCCAATTGAACGATTCGGCGCGGATTATAATTACAACGACGAATAAGTAAACAGCTAAATCATGCAATTTTGGTTATTTAATGATCTATTTACACTAAGCTAAAATCCTCGTTATCCTCTCGCTAAACTTGTGCAAAATTTAACAACTGCCAACATGCTTATCAGCTGACTAAAGAAGTAATTTCACCCAAGCGCTGACCCTCTCGTTTTTAAGTGATAAACTTTGCCAAATAACAGCAAGAATCTAAAGAGAGCGCTATGAAAATTGTTTCGTTTAATATAAACGGCCTCAGAGCTAGACTGCATCAATTACAGGCATTGATTGAAAAACACCAACCTGATGTCATTGGACTGCAAGAAATTAAAGTCCATGACGAAGCTTTTCCTATCGACGATGTAGAAGCACTTGGCTACCATGTTTACTTCCATGGTCAAAAGGCGCATTACGGTGTGGCACTACTCTCCAAGAAACCTGCAAAAGCTATCCAAAAAGGCTTCGCAACGGATACTGAAGAATCACAACGTCGCATGATCAGCGGTACATTTGAAAGCGATTCAGGTAATGAAGTTACCGTTATGAATGGTTACTTCCCTCAAGGTGATAACATCAGCCATGAAACTAAATTTCCGTATAAAAGACAATTTTATGCAGATCTCATGACCCACTTGAATGATTTTGCCGATCCTCAATCTAACCTTGTTGTCATGGGCGATATTAATATTTCTCCACTTGATGCGGATATTGGTATTGGTGAGCAAAACCGCAAGCGTTGGTTAAAGACGGGTAAATGCTCGTTCCAACCAGAAGAGCGCGAGTGGTTAAAAACACTGCTAGATTGGGGCTTTAAAGATACATTTAGAGTGCTGACACCTGATGCAACCGAAAAATATTCGTGGTTTGACTACCGCTCAAAAGGGTTTGATGATAACCGAGGTCTGCGCATAGATGTGGTTTTAGCAACCGCTCCATTAACTGCGAAATGTATTGAAAGTGACATAGATTACGAATTGAGAGGAATTGATAAGCCCTCTGATCACGCACCAATTTGGGCAACTTTCGACATTTAATCATCTGCTTTTTCCGCCGAGACTGTGAATACAGTGCTCGGCATAGAGCAAAATCACCAATTTTAAAAACTGGATAGAAACGTGACGTTTATCGCTGCCCTTGGGTTATTTTTACTCAGTTTTCATCGCAAAGAATACCAGCAATTACTACAAGTACCAGCCAGACAAACCGGCGTATTAAGTTGTGCGGTTGTCCTCACGTTGCTGTGGCAAATAAAAGCAGGCATTTTACCTGAGCTGAACATTCATATTCTTGGAATAACAGCAGTAACGTTAATTTTAGGTTGGCGACTGGGTGCGTTAAGTGCAACTTTGGCCTGCTTCGTCCATAGTTACTTTAGTGCTTTTACCTTGGTGGAGTTTGGTAATTTTTGGCTGTTTACTGCACTGATACCTGTCTACTTAAGCTATGGACTCTTTGCCCTTTGCTATCATCATTTACCGCGGCACTTTTTCGTTTATATTTTTGTTTGTGCATTTATTTTCGCAGGTACGGTGGGCTGTTTAAAGATACTTCTAAGCGCATTCTATTATTATGCAATCGATGCCTATACTTGGTATCAGTTGGCAGACAATTATCTCCATTTTGCCGTAATAATGTGGTTCCCTGAAGCCATGTTAAATGGCATGGCCATCACCTTACTCATTACATATCGCCCACATTGGGTAAAAACTTTTTTTGATAGGGAATACTTAGACAAATGATCTCCCACTACCGCTGTCCACTGTGTAAACTGCCTTTATATCAAGGCGGTGCAAGCTACAGCTGCAATAATAATCATCAATTTGATATTGCCAAAGAAGGCTATGTCAACTTACTACCCGTGCAAAATAAAAAGTCAAAACAGCCGGGCGACAATCAAGAAATGGTTGCGGCGCGTCGGGCATTCTTCGAAACCGATCATTATCACTTTCTACGTGATAGGCTTGCACAAATTGTCTCTGAAAAAGCACCGACTACCCTGCTGGACTTAGGATGTGGTGAAGGCTTTTACACCCATGAAATCGCAAATCGCTGCGAGAATGCCAAAGTCTACGGGGTCGATATCGCAAAGCCTGCTGTCCGCTATGCCGCTAAACGCTATCCTCAAGTAGAATTTAGCGTAGCCTCCATCAAAGAGGCTCCTTTTGAAAATGAATTTGCAGATGTGATTGTGAGTATTTTTGCGCCAGTGTTCGCCGAGGAGCTCGCCCGTCTATGCAAACCATCAGGCAGTTTGTATGTCGTCTCACCCGGTGAACACCATCTATTCGAACTCAAGTCTCTGATTTATGACAATGTAAAGCTACACAAGGCACCAGAAACACCACAAGGGTTTGAATTGGTTGAACGGACTAAATTACAACAAACACACAGAATGGAATTTGAGTGTGTTGAACACCTAATCATGATGACGCCATTTGCTTGGAAATTTAAGCAACAACACATGGACAGATTACAGAAGATGGACCATATCGAAATCACGCTCTCGTTTTTGATAAACGAATATCAGCGCAAGTAACCCAACATCAGATCACTAATTATGAGCAAATCGCTGCCTACTTGCTTGGTAGGCAGGAAAACAGAAACTACAGATTTTCTTGCGTAAACGCTTTGTCCATTTTATCGAACATATCTTTTAGCAATCGCGCTAAATCTCTATATCTAGGTTTTCTTGAGGACAGGGGTGCATCGTAGCCATTGGCAACCATCTTTTGATGCAGTTCTGTATACCAAGAATACAAAGCCGGATTTAACGGCGTTTCAGCTCTTTTACCAAGCCATAATAATCCTTGGACAGGAAGCGATAAAAAGAACAAAGCAATCGCAATGGCTTGCGGCAAATATTGAAAACCCAATTGGCTGGTCTGCAAAAACAGGGTAAACACCGCCAGCATAGGCATTGTATTTAAAGCAAGTTCTGTCGCCTTGATCACCCTAAATTCGGGGAACAACGGTGCTAATTCCTTGCGCATAGGCCACTCTTTCGAGTATTGACGTCCAAGTTGCACTTGCGAAATAAGACTTTTTTGCATCATAACTCCTAGGTGCTAACTTTTATATAAAAAATGAGGTAAAATCGACGTCTTTACTGTCAACTATACCTTAGTCTAAATGCGTAGCTTATA
The DNA here is from genome assembly GCF_004208915.1 of Pseudoalteromonas sp. CO342X. Classification (NCBI taxonomy): domain Bacteria; kingdom Pseudomonadati; phylum Pseudomonadota; class Gammaproteobacteria; order Alteromonadales; family Pseudoalteromonadaceae; genus Pseudoalteromonas; species Pseudoalteromonas sp. CO342X. Next base: position 97,238 of record NZ_SGPH01000014.1, on the reverse strand, counting down.
TGCGCTATAGCTTTAAGCTTAATACGCAATAACTGTTATTGTCAAAACGGAAAGTCATTATGTCATCTCAGCATGTTTTGGTTCTTAATTGTGGAAGCTCCAGTCTTAAGTTTGCAATCATCGATAACGCAACGGGAGAGGAGATATTATCAGGTCTGGCTGAACGCCTAGCTGAACAATCACCACAAATTAAATATAAGTTCCAAGGCAACAAGGAAATCGTGCCCCTAAATAGTGGTGATGCGCACCAAGTTGCGATCACGACACTTGTAAAACTCATCAAAGATCTCGCGTTAGACGCAAATCTTGTTGCTGTCGGCCATCGCGTGGTACACGGCGGTGAGCGCTTTACACAATCTGTCATTATCGATGACTCCGTTATAAATGCTATCCAAGAAACGGCTAGTCTGGCGCCTTTACATAATCCAGCTAACCTACTTGGGATCCGCGCAGCTCAAGCCGCATTTGCGCATCTACCGCAAATTGCTGTCTTTGATACGGCTTTCCATCAAAGTATGGATCAAACAGCGTACCTTTATGCCCTACCTTATTCACTATATCGTGAACATGGTGTTAGACGTTACGGTTTCCACGGCACCAGCCATGCTTATGTATCGGCGCAGGCCATTGAGATTTTAGGCTTAAAAGATAAGCCATCTCGTATTATTACCGCACACTTAGGCAATGGTTGTTCCGTTACCGCGATTAAAGACGGTAAATCGGTGGACACCAGCATGGGCTTAACACCATTAGAGGGTCTAGTGATGGGCACCCGAAGTGGTGATATTGATCCGGGCTTGTTCTCGTTTTTAGTTAACCACCTGAACTATTCAACACAGCAAATTGACACTTTGTTGAATAAACAAAGTGGCCTTCTAGGTATTAGTGAGCTTTCTAACGATTGCCGAACGATTGAAGAAGCTGCACAGGAAAACCACCCTCAAGCAACACTGGCGCTTGATATTTTCTGTTATCGTTTAGCCAAACAAATTGCTAGCTTCTTGGTACCACTAAACGGTTTAGATGCACTTGTATTTACCGGTGGAATTGGCGAAAACTCTGACGTTATCCGTGAAAAAGTAGTAAACCAGCTTAACTTCCTTGGCATGCATATCAATAAAGCGCGTAACCTCAACGCACGCTTTGGAAATCAAGGTGTGATCACTGATGAGTCTCACTCTCCTGTCGCTATGGTCATCCCAACCAATGAAGAATGGGTGATTGCCAACGACGCAGCTACGCTTGCTAAAGGAGTGTAATGATGGGTCGTCGTATTATGCTTATTCCTATTTCAACGGGCGTTGGTTTGACGTCGGTGTCTGTAGGAATAGTCCGAGCACTGGAACAAAAAGCGGTAAAAGTAAACTTCTTCAAGCCAATCGCACAACCTCGTAAAGATGAAGTCGGCCCTGAGAAGTCAACACTCATCGTTCAGCAAGGTTCAACCATTGCCCCACCCACGCCCTTTGAGCTGAGCTACGCTGAGCAAATGATAGGTGATGGTAAAGGCGATGATTTGTTAGAAGAAATTGTGGAGCGCTTTGAAGGCACAGTACAAGACGATGAAGTTGCCATCATTGAAGGAATGGTACCCACCCGTCGTCAACCTTACGCTGGCCGTGTAAACCGCGAGATTGCGCAAACATTAGGTGCAGATATTGTGTTTGTCTTAACGCCGGGTAATGACTCTATCGACGAGCTTGAAGACCGTTTAGAGATTGCTGCAGGCAATTATGGCGGTGTAAACCACCCTCGCGTATTGGGTTGTATTTTCAATAAAGTGAATGCACCGCTGGATGAAGATGGCAGAGCGCGCGCCGATCTGGTTGATCAATACAAACCAGAAGAGCTTGAAAACGAAATGAATCGTTTGGCATCGCTGCCTATTTTCAGAAAACATCCATTTCAACTTTTAGGTGCCATACCATGGGACTTTGACTTAGTTGCGCCGCGAGTTATCGACTTAAGCAATTATTTAAAAGCCGAAATCATCAATGCGGGTGATATGGAGCACCGTCGTCTGCGCCGTGTTACTTTCTGTGCAAGAACAGTATCGAACATTCTTAATCACTTTACGCCAGGTGCCCTGTTGGTTACTCCAGGCGATCGTTCAGATATCCTAGTCGCTGCGTGTTTATCGGCCATGAATGGCACCAAGATTGGCGCTATCTTGTTAACTGGTGGATTCAAACCAGAAGAGAAGATCATGACCTTATGTGAGCAAGCGATGGATACAGGTCTGCCTATTCTCGCTACTGAGGCTGATACTTGGCGCACTTCTTTGCTATTACACAATTTCAATATGGAAGTGCCCAGCGATGACGAGCAGCGCATCGAGCGCGTAAAGCAGCACAACGCCCGTCACATCGATAGCGAATGGCTGGAAAGTTTGGCCAAAGGGGTCGCAAAAACTCGCAAACTCTCCCCTCCTGCGTTTCGTTATCTGCTAACTGATTTAGCTAGACGTGCAAGCAAAACCATTGTGCTGCCTGAAGGTAATGAGCCGAGAACGATTAAGGCAGCTGCTATCTGTGGTGCGCGAAATATCGCTAAAACCGTACTACTTGGAGACAGAGAAGAAATTGAGCGTATCGCCCAGCAACAAGGTGTTGAGCTGAATGAAAACGTGACTATCTTATCTCCTGAAGAAGAGCTGCAAAAGTACATTGCGCCTATGGTTGAGCTACGTAAAAACAAAGGCCTAACCGAGGTTGTTGCGGCAGAGCAACTGCAAGATAACGTCGTGCTCGGCACCATGATGTTAGCCGAAGGCCAAGTTGATGGCTTAGTATCTGGTGCGGTAAATACCACCGCCAATACCATTCGCCCACCACTGCAGTTAATCAAAACGGCACCAGGCGCGTCGTTGGTAAGCTCAGTATTTTTTATGTTGCTACCGGACCAAGTGTTAGTATACGGCGACTGCGCAATTAACCCAGATCCAACGGCAGAGCAGTTAGCAGATATTGCAGTTCAATCTGCAGATTCCGCTGCAGCATTCGGCATTGAGCCTCGCGTTGCCATGATCAGTTACAGCACAGGAACATCAGGACAAGGTGCAGATGTAGAAAAAGTGCGTGAAGCCACAGAGATCGCACAAAAGAAACGCCCTGATCTCGATATTGACGGGCCGCTGCAATACGATGCTGCCATTATGGAAAATGTCGCACGTAAAAAAGCGCCAAACAGCAAAGTCGCTGGTAAAGCAACGGTATTTGTCTTCCCAGATTTAAATACAGGTAACACCACATACAAGGCGGTGCAGCGAAGTGCTGAACTTGTTAGCATCGGACCTATGTTACAAGGTATGCGTAAGCCGGTTAACGACCTAAGCCGCGGGGCTTTGGTTGATGACATCGTGTACACCATTGCCTTGACTGCTATTCAGGCAACACAAATCGAAGAATAATCTTTATACCAAGGGCTCAATGCATGAGCCCTTTTCTTTTTCATCTCACTAATCCTTTCTTTTGCCTAGAATTCGGGCGAACGCTCTGGTCTTTAAATTGACTTCGCTATACTATGAATTATACCAATTGGTATTTTTCCAAAAACAAGGGTTGGTAATGTCAAAGCAAACGCTGCAATTGCTCAAACAAGAATTTACGATACATAGCTTGGATTGCGATGACGCTGTTCCACAAGCAGTGTTAAACAGTGAAATCTTTTTTATTGCCAAAACTGAGGATGAACTCTCTATCGTTTGCGCGTCAGATATCGCAGTCAGTAGCCTCGCGGCTGAAAGTCATTGGAGAGCATTGGAAGTCGTTGGCCCGCTGGGATTTTCGCTGACGGGTATTATGGCTAATATTTCTGGTGTGCTAGCAAAGTCCAACGTCTCTATTTTTACCTTATCAACATACGATACCGATTATATTCTGGTAAAAGAAAGCCAAATCCAGCAAGCGATGCAAGCGCTCAAAAAAGATGGATATTTATTACTTTGATTGAACTCTCACCACCAATCCAATATCGGCCAATCTCCCAAATCGCAAACCCGATTGCGCATATTCCAAGTCCTTTTTCCGGCAAAGTCTTACCGCTCAGTACGCATCCAAACGCGGCGATTGCGTCTGGTATGTTAGGAATAGGCGTTTGCGTACAAATGCGTGTGCCTTTGTTGCTATCTCCTTGTAACGGAAAACTAATCCAGATCAGAAAAAATAACTGCGAATACATTTTACACGCCAATAACGGCTTAAAAATGTTACTGAGCTTAGAAATCGGCAATGAGTTTGCCAAACCCGAATATCTCAAAGCAAACAGCTTTGGCAAAACCACGATTAAGCTTGGAGAGCCGCTATGCTTTTTTGATATTCCACTCAGTGAAGCAAAAACCATGGCCGCCATTGTGCTACTCAATGCACAAAAGCTTGGTGCGTGTTATTATCCTTTAAAACAAGTATCTGCGGCCAAAGAGCCGATAATCACAATTGCAAGGGCGTGTGCTTTATGACAATCACCATGTATGGGATCAGCAACTGCGATACCATTAAAAAAGCCAAAAAATATCTCCAAGACAACAATATCGAATTCACCTTTCACGACTATCGCAAAGATGGATTAGACGAAGCTCTACTCACTGCTTTTATTGACCAACTTGGCTGGGAAAACGTGTTAAACAAACGCGGGACCACATACCGAGCGCTTAGCGAAGAACAAAAACAAAATCTCGATGCGCAGTCAGCTAAGCAACACCTTTTGGCGGCACCAGCCATGATAAAACGCCCTATTTTGCAGTACCAAGGTCAATATCACTTGGGTTTTAAAGCTGCACAGTATGATGAGATTTTTGCCTAATGAGCGAAGTAGTTAAGCTCGCTCAAGCTCTGATCCAAAGGGCTTCTGTTACACCTGATGATGCTGGCTGCCAACAATTAATGAATGAACGCTTGGCAAAGCTTGGCTTTATCATCGAAGAACACTTCTTTGTTGATACGCTCAACACCTGGGCACGAAAAGGCGACAGCGGACCACATTTTTGCTTTGCTGGACACACAGATGTAGTACCGGTTGGTGACGAGAGTCAATGGCAGCACCCGCCATTTGCTGCAGTGATTGAAAATGACATGTTACATGGCCGCGGAGCTGCTGACATGAAAGGCTCACTTGCAGCTATGGTCGTGGCAACGGAGAGGTTTATCGAAAAACACCCCAACCACAAAGGGTCATTGTCTTTTCTGATAACCTCTGATGAGGAAGGCCCTTTCGTGAACGGCACAACTCGAGTTATAGATTTATTAGAAGCCCGAAACGAAAAAATTGATATGTGCTTGGTTGGTGAACCTTCATCACGCTATGAGCTTGGCGACGTAGTAAAAAATGGTCGTCGCGGTTCACTCACCGGACACCTAAAAGTGATTGGAAAGCAAGGTCATGTAGCCTACCCTCATCTCGCTAAAAACCCCATCCACTTGTCTGCAGCGGCAATTGCTGAACTCAGTCAGACCGAGTGGGATCAAGGGAATGCATTTTTCCCCGCAACAAGCTTCCAAGTTTCCAATATCAATGGCGGAACTGGAGCTGGCAATGTGATACCGGGCTCTTTGCAAGTACAGTTTAACTTTCGCTTTAGCACCGAAGTTACAGCCGATGAGCTCAAACAACGTGTTATTACTATTCTAGACAAGCATCAACTTGATTATGAGCTGAATTGGATACTGAATGGCCTACCGTTTTTAACAGAGCCAGGTCCATTGCTCGATGTGACGATTGCAGCCATCAAAGAAGTGACGGGAAGGCAAACCACACCGGAAACTTCAGGTGGCACGTCGGATGGCCGATTTATTGCCCAAACGGGATGTAAAGTAATTGAGCTTGGTCCAATTAATGCCACAATCCATCAAGTCGATGAATGCGTGAGTTGCAAAGACTTAGATCAATTAGCCTTAGTCTATGAAAAGATCTTGGAGAAGCTACTTGCCTAGCCGCTATATGCTTACAAGCGCTGAATGCAGCGCTTGTGGCGTTAATGAATCACATCTGTTTTTTTACCATGGTCGTCATGTGCACAGCGCAATCGTTTCCGATCTCAGCGCCCTCTCACAAGCTGCAAAAAGGGCAGGTTTTGAGTTCTACATGGCGTCCGCATATCGAGGATTTGAAAGGCAAAAAGCGATTTGGAATAGCAAGTTTGCAATGCGCCGTCCTGTTTTTGATATCACTAACCGAAAGATAGAACTGAGTAATCTCTCAGACATCGACAAAGTAAAAGCAATTATGCTGTTCTCCGCCCTACCTGGTGCTAGTCGCCACCATTTGGGCACTGATCTGGATGTGTTCGCCAAAAACCTCGTACCGACAGGACAATCACTTCAACTAGAACCATGGGAATACCAGCAAAATGGGCATCAGCACGAATTTTCGCTGTGGCTTGATGCGCATTTAGCAACTTTTGGTTTCTACCGGCCTTATGATTGCTATCGAGGGGGAGTTGCTGCGGAGCCTTGGCATATTAGCCACCAGCTAACGGCATCAAAGCTTGCCACGCTGCAGTCCGTTGATGCAATTGATGCCGTGCTGAAACGCAGCGATATCAAAGGTAAAGACGCAATATTGGCGAATCTCAGCGCACTACATCAGCAATTTATCACCAATGTAGCGCAGCCATAACGACTGATCCGAGCTTAAGTTACTTAGACTAGAAACGAAAGGTTATTTGTTTTTGTCGTGGATAGCATCAAGTCTTGCCAGTAGACTTGAGGTATCAAAACGGTTGCCGCCAAGCGCTTGAACATCTGCATAATATTGGTCCACTAAAGCTGTAAGCGCCAAATTTGCGCCGTTACTTCTTGACTCGTCTAGAGCAATGCCTAAATCTTTTCTCATCCAATCGACTGCAAAACCAAAGTCATATTCGCCCGCTAACATGGTTTTATAACGATTCTCCATTTGCCAAGAACCAGCGGCACCCTTAGCAATCGTTTCAATTACCTTTTCACCATCAAGACCCGCTTTTTTAGCAAAGTGTAAGCCTTCTGCAAGTCCCTGCACCACACCCGCGATACAAATCTGATTAACCATTTTACAAAGCTGCCCTGCACCCACTTCTCCAATTAATTGGCTAAAACGAGCAAACGCGGCCATGATTGGCTGCGCTTTAACAAACGTACTTTCGTCTCCTCCAACCATCACCGTCAACACGCCATTTTCTGCGCCAGCCTGACCACCAGATACCGGGGCATCTAAGAATTCAACTTGTAATTTCTTGGCTTCTTGCGCTATTTCACGGGCAACTTTTGCAGATGTTGTAGTATGGTCAACTATCACAGCTCCCGGCTTTACTCCCGCTAATACACCACTTTCGCCATATACGACTGAGCGTAAATCGTCATCATTGCCAACACACATAAATACAAAATCACAGTCAGTCGCCGCGTCTTTAGGTGTAACTGCAAAGTTGCCAGCATACTCAGCGGCCCATTTTTCGGCTTTGCTGGTGGTACGATTGTATACTGTGACTTGGTAACCCGCTTTTTGCAAATGCCCAGCCATTGGATACCCCATGACACCTAATCCTATAAATGCGACTTTCACTGACATATTTCTGTCCTATTTCGTTGTTATCTTAATAAGAATGGAGTTTTTATACCCGAGCACCTCTGTCATAGCAAATGAAAAAACCGCTTTGATACCGAATAACATGAATAAATCACACGGAGCCTGAAAGGATGGAGAATATTTATCGTTTTAGTGCACAACTTATTGATGGCCAAGTTTTGCCATTACAGTCTCTGGCGGGAAGACCGCTATTGATCGTTAACATTGCGAGCAAATGTAGCTTTGCTCCGCAACTGTCTGCACTTGAAAAGCTATACAGCAAATACAAACCTTTTGGATTTGAGGTACTGGCCTTTCCTTGTAACCAGTTCGGTCGCAATGAACCACTTGAAGATGAAATGCTTAAAGAGTTTTACAATACACATTTCAATTTAAGCTTTAAGATCTGTACTAAAACACAAGTCAACGGACCTGATGCACACCCATTATTTAGCTATTTAAAATCTCACACTCGTGGTATCGCGCAAAACCGCGCAATTAAATGGAATTTTACCAAGTTTCTAATAAACTCTGAAGGCATGCTAGTATCAAGATATGCCCCAAGAACAAAACCAGAAACGCTTAAGTCAGTGATAGAGAGCCACATTAATCATGAGAATCGCCCTATTCAGTTCGCAAAACTATGAAGTGCCGTTTTTTGAGCAAGCCGTAAATTCCTACTCTGAACTTGAAATAAGTTTTATTAGTGAGTCACTCAATGAAAAAACTGTTTCGCTGTGCCAGCACTATGACGCGGTTTGTGTATTTGTAAACGATACTGTAAATGCGCAAGTGATTGATAAACTGGCTGACTATGGCGTTAAAACCATCGCCCTACGCTGCGCAGGTTTCAATAACGTTGATATTCAACAGGCAAAACAGCGTGACATAAAGGTTGTCCGTGTTCCAGCCTACAGCCCAGAAGCGGTTGCAGAACACTGTATCGCGTTGATGCTAACGCTCAGCCGCAAGACACATAAGGCCTACAATCGAGTTCGAGAAGATAATTTTGATCTCAACGGCTTACTCGGTTTTAATATTTATAATAAAACGGTTGGTATCATCGGCTGTGGCAAAATTGGCCAAGCCTTAGTCAGTATCTTAAACGGCTTTGGTGCCAATGTGCTGGTTTATGACCCAAACATTGGAGAAGGCCCCTATACTTTGGTCTCTCTAGATATCTTACTAGCACAATCGGATATTATTAGCTTGCACTGTCCGCTTAATGAATATACTCATCATATTATTGATGATGCTGCGTTTGCCAAAATGAAAGCGGGTGTGATGCTTATTAACACCAGTAGAGGCGCGCTGTTAGATAGCAAAGCCTGTATCGCCGCGCTCAAGTCTAAACGCCTCGGTTACCTTGGCTTAGACGTGTATGAGCAAGAGTCAGAGCTATTTTTTAAAAACCACAGTGAAGAAATAATTCAAGACGATGTTTTCTCGCGTTTGGTTAGCTTTCCCAATGTACTAGTTACAGGGCATCAAGGCTTCTTTACCAAAGAAGCACTAAAACAAATTGCAACAATAACCTGTGAAAACCTCGACGCAGCAAGACTGGAAAAGCCGTTGATAAACCAAGTAGTCTGATTTCAGAACCAAAAAAAAGAGCATATCAATCATGATGTGCTCTTTTGGTTACTTCAAAGTCGGGGGAAGTAATTTGATTTATGCTTTACTCTTCAATTCAGCCGTAACCTGAGCTAAACCTACTTCTGAAATTCTCATCGTGATCTCTTTTTGCTTAGCACTCAATAAAGAAATACCTTCAGCAACCATGTCATACACTTTCCAGTCTCCATCTTTGCTTTGACGAAACTTAAAATGCATGTCTATATCTGGTTTTGATTGCTCTCTTATTACCACCTTAACCGTCGCAAAATCAGCACCATCAGAAACCGGTAACTCTTCAAACAATACGTCTTGGCCTTTGTACTGTAAAAGTGCATTAGCGTAAGTAGATACAAGATAGTTATCAACCGCACTAATAAACTCGATGGCTTCGTCTCTTTTTAACCCTTTAATATGTTTACCAAGCAATTTAAAAGATACAAACTTCACATCGATGTGTGGCATCAAGCGACTACGTACTATGCCCTTCATCTGAGTTTCAGTTGCCTTGCCATCTTGATTAACCGTTTTTATATCAGCAAATAGCTTATCGCCAACTTGGTTAATTAATTCATAAGGTGTGTCATTCGCAAACGCGACACCTGAGAAGATGAGAAAACTGAAAATAACAAGTAACTTTTTCATTGTTTAATCCTTATTAAACTGATGACACTAGTCTATCCAATTTGACGAGTGCAAATAAACATATCAATTCGCACCAAATTGATGCCCCTCCGACATCAATTAACGCAATGTAAAATTTCGCCTTACGATGACAATGACTCTTTATGAAGTCGTAAAGGAAAGGCGTATTCCCTTCATGGCGAGGCCTGCAGGGAAGTATACGGTGTTCAAACGATGAAAAATGTCAGAAATTGTATCAATTTATTTGGACGCTGAGCCTAGCGAATGTAGCCAAGCTCAGTATTGTTGCGTAAAGAGGATAAATTATTGTTGCTAGTGGGGACTATAGTTTCATATCTGCCGCAAAAAACGTGATGTTATCGTTGCTTTCTAGCTTTTTCAGCGTTTCAATTATCGCATCATGCTGCGGTGAAATTGATTCAAGTTGCTGCAAAGTAATTTCATTTTTTTCAAGCTTTTCTGCAAGAGCGTTTCCAATAAATGCCATTCTTTGCTGCGCACAAACGCTATTAGAGAGCCAACTACCACATAAAGAAACAATTCCTATGTTCGGCGCTTTCTTCATTAATATATGCTGTTCAATGGCTGGCAACCCAGCTAGGCAGCTTACTCGGCCACAAAATGTCAAATGAGAAATCAATTGTTGGGTATGTGTACCTGTTAAATCTAGTGCGCCTTGCACCTCTGTTGCACCAAAATGAAGCTGTAGGGCATCGGCTAGGCCGGTGAAGTCAGGTTGGGTATACACGAGATCCGCACCGAGCTTTTCAAGCAGCTTTTTATGTTTGAGCTCGGAACGTGCCGCTACCCCAAGCCCCAGCTGTTTCGCAAATTGTATTGCCATTTGACCAACAGGGTGATGAGCCGACTCGATTAAGACCGTATCCCCTGCATTTAATTGCAGCTTGAACAGCCCTATTAATGCACACATTGCCGGTGCAATTGAAGCGGCAGCCAACTTTCCATCAACATTTTTTGGCAATACAGTAAGCGCGTGACTTGGCACCAAAGCAAATTCGCTCATCGTGCCTTGCTCTCGAATGTCACCGTGCCAAAAAACCCGCGTACCCGGTTCAGGAAACCCCGTTTTACATGCTTTTTCCACGACCCCCACGGCATCCACACCAAACACTCTGTTTGGTGTCTCATCACAGGGGCAATTAGCCACTTTGGTATCGATAAAGCTTAAACCAACGTATTCAACTTTGACCAAGACTTGATCATCGGTTGCCTCAGGTAAGTTAATTTCTCCCTGCTCGAAGGTAAGTCCATTTGTGTGATTGAATCGGACTGCTTTCATCATATGCCTTTGCGTTATGTTAAAAATAAAGTAGTGAGACTAAATTCATTAAACCATTGTTAGCATTTTGCCACAACTTTATTAGTGTAAATATGCCCCTCGCAATTCCAATTGTTTAGTGTCACAATGGCATCAGTCTTAGTGAACTTTCTCGCATTATGGATATTAGCAGCAGATTATTAATCTTTTTAGACGTTGTGGAACGTGGTTCCTTTGCCAGTGCCGCACAACTGAGAAATATCGATCGCTCTGTCATTTCTAAGCAGATGACCAAGCTGGAAGAAGAACTCGGTGTAAGATTAATGAATCGTACAACTCGTTCCTTCTCGCTCACCTCTGCAGGTTCCGAGATGGTAAAAAAAGCAGAAGAGCTAAGGCTGCTACTAAACGATACTCAGCGTATCGCACAGAATTATCACACCGAGCCTAAAGGATTGCTTAAAATCGCCAGCTCTACTGTGGTAGGTCGACGCTATGTACAACCTGTTATCAATGACTTTCAAAAACGTTTTCCTCATGTTGAAGTTGAGCTTAGGCTTGAAGATAGGCTCGTGGACTTAGTGGGTGAAGGTTTTGATTTAGCTTTTCGTGTCGGCGAGCCGAAAGATTCATCGCTTATCGCCCGCAGAATTGCGCGCAATCGATTGCTCATATTAGCAAGCCCAACGTTCTTAAAAACCCATGGCACGCCAAACTCGCTCGAGGAGCTCAGCGAATTACCTGCAGCAACCTACGCCAGTGATGCATTAAGGTTTACCAGTATCACCTATCAAGACGAGCAAGGTATCGAACAACAAATGCCAGTGAAGAGTATCTTCAGAACCAACGACGGAGATACATTAATGGAAAGTGTCCTATCCGGTACTTGTTATATTGTTGCACCAGCCTTTTTAGTCGGCAAAGAAATTACTGAAGGCAAATTACAACCGATTTTAACTAATACAAAACTGGTCGATTTTGCTGCGATGTATGCGCTCTACCCCCACCGCGACTTGCCTGTTAGAACAAGACTCTTTTTAGATGCATTCCGGGCATATATTGGTGAAGAGACCCCAATATGGGAAACTGAAATCCCAGGGTTTGAACAAATGTACGGCTTTGTCCCACCTAAACCCATGTTAACTTTCTAGTCGACTGCAATTTATTCGTATATCTGGGTATCAAGCTTTTTGCAGAGGGAGGGTATTGACCTCAACCGTCTAACCTTTTCATCGCCCCTCTCACCATGTTCTGGGAATTAATCCACTTTACGCATTCGCTTAGCGAGAGTGGTTCACATATCTGAAAGCCCTGAATATAAGGACAGTCTAAGCTATATAAATACTGCAAGCAGGCATCGCTTTCAACACCCTCGGCAACAATACTGCAATTCAATTTACGCGCTAAAAACATACTGGTTTCTACTATGGCTTGATCTTTTTCACTTTCATGACTTAGCCTTACAAACGAACCATCTATTTTAATCTGCGAAATTGGTAACTCTTTTAGAATAGAAAATGAAGAAAAACCAGTCCCAAAATCATCAATACTCACTGCAAATCCCATGTCTATTAATGTTTCAATTAAGCTTCTCGCTTTTTCCACTTCTTCCATTACGGTGCTTTCTGTAAGCTCAAATACTATATGAGTTGGGTCTACTCGATGAGTATCCAGTAGCATGGCAAGGGTATTAATTAGATTCTGTTCAGCAAAATCTTGGCAGGAAAGATTGATATGCACAACCAACTTGTCGTCTATTTCAATCAATATTGCGAGGTCTTGGAATACACGGTTAATCACAAACGCACTCAATTGCCTGATCAAATTATTGCGCTCCGCTAACTCAATAAACTGATCTGGCATTATCATTGTGCCGTCGGACTGAGGCCACCTTAATAGCGCTTCTACTCCATGAATATCACCGCTTTGAGAACACACTATCGGTTGATAATAGAGCGTCAGTTCACCTCGAGCGAGCGCAACTTTGAGGTTAGCCAACAGTTGGAATTCAGCCTCAATTCCCTCATGGAGCTCTTCATCGAAGATGACGATGCTTTGACGGCTATGTTTGGCCGAATACATGGCAATATCGGCTTGCTTCAAAAGGTCAAACACATCAAGTTGGCGCGATTTAGTCCATAAGCTTGCTCCTGCACTATACGTCACGTCCAGCTGCAACTCTTCAATTTCTATACCTGACTTTAATTCGCTCAGCAGTGCATTATTTTGAGAGTAAATACAATTTACGTCTGTCACGTCCATCAAGATGATAAATTCATCGCCGCCCATGCGATATAACTTGCTACGAGGAAGCAATGCTGCGCGCATCTTGTGGGCAAGTTCCACCAGCAACTTATCACCAAAGAAGTGCCCTTTTGCATCATTGATCTGTTTAAAATTATTCAAATCAACCAAGATAACACTAAAGTCGAGCTGCTGATGTTTACGTTCATTAATGGCATCAATGCAGCGCTGACGATTCTCCAAATCCGTTAAAAAATCATGTTCAGCGTTATATTTGGCCTGCGTTGCAATTTCATTTAATTCTTGCAGGCTAGTTAGACTTAGACAATTCACCACAAAAACAAAAATGGAGCCAAGAAACAGGATTAAACTTAAGCCTTGCTCAATAAAACTAGCGCTATTGTGATCGTACAGGAAGTAGGCAAAGCTCAAGTATCCGAGTTCAAACAGAGCCATAAGAATTAACAACACTCGCCACCCGACCGAAGAGGTTAATCGACATATCTTAAAGGCCGGAGAAAAAGCTAATCCCATGATAAAGCTGCCAGCTAATACTAATATAAGTGCAATCAAAGGAATCGTCGTGGATGGAATACAATGGTTAGAGTATAGATTATAAATCTGCCCTTGCTCGGGACAGGCTAAATTATTCAACAATTGGTGGGGAATTTAGTAGCGGACTTGGCAGCCCGCTCACATCGGCCGGTTGGCCTTGATTAACAGTTAATCTGCACTTTTTAGAATTCGGTAAAGTTGATCTTTTAACCACAGCCTCTTTTTCTTCAGTGATTCAAGATACTCATCACTTGAGTGCTCTACACCGTCTTCAATTCGAATAACTTCATTGTCTACTTCATGGTAATCTTTAAATAACTTTGAGAAATGTCCATCAGACAGTTTCAAGTCGTGAATTTTATCTTTAAATTCTGGGAGTTCTTTAGCTAGGCTGTGGCGTTCAATATTCATCGTTTTATTCCCATAATAAGCTAGGCAATCTGAGTTTAGGTTCAAACCTCAGGTTAAGGCTGAAAATGCATTTGAGTTTTGGGTAGACCCAATCAATGCGCCGTTAGTGACAGTGATTTCGAATACATTTTTTGAAGTTACTGTCTGATTGGGTCTGTATTCATAGTACGCTGCTACCTTCCTTGAATATTGATCTAACGCAAATCACATTCAGTTATAAACAATCAAAGTTTTTGTCGTTTCTTTATACTGTTCGAGATACAAAATCGAGGACCTTTGACCACATTCTTAGGGTTTCTCGCAAAGTCGCTAGCCGCCTAGATGCAATTGTTGTAAAATGTCGGCGTTTCTAAGCAAATCTATCTAGCAACTTTTGAGGAAAACCTGTGAGCGAACAAAAACAGTCTCTTAGTTATAAAGACGCTGGCGTTGACATCGATGCGGGCAACGCATTGGTCGAAAGAATTAAAGGCGTAGTGAAAAAAACTCGTCGCCCAGAAGTAATGGGTGGCATTGGTGGTTTTGGTGCACTATGCGAACTTCCAACTGGATATAAAGAGCCTGTTTTGGTTGCTGGCACTGACGGTGTTGGTACTAAGCTACGCTTAGCTATCGATTTGAAAAAGCACGACACAGTAGGTATTGACCTAGTTGCTATGTGTGTTAACGATCTTATTGTCCAAGGCGCTGAACCCCTATTTTTCTTGGACTACTATGCTACAGGCAAGTTAGACGTTGATGTTGCGGCGGACGTAGTATCTGGTATTGGTAAAGGCTGTGAACTATCTGGTTGTGCGCTTATCGGTGGTGAAACGGCTGAAATGCCAGGCATGTACGAAGGCGATGACTACGATATGGCTGGCTTTTGTACTGGCGTGGTAGAAAAGTCTAAAATCATAGATGGAACTAAAGTTGCAGCTGGCGATCAGCTGATTGCGTTGGGTTCAAGCGGTCCGCACTCAAACGGCTACTCTCTAATCCGTAAAGTACTAGAAGTATCTGGCGCAGATACTAACGCAGAGTTCGAAGGCAAAACTCTAGGCGAGCACCTGCTAGAGCCAACGCGTATCTACGTGAAGCAAATCTTAGCGCTATTAAAAGAAGTTGATGTTCACGCACTTTCTCACATCACTGGCGGTGGCTTCTGGGAAAACATCCCTCGCGTGCTACCTGAATCTGCAAAAGCGGTGATCAAAGGTGATAGTTGGCAATGGCCTGCAATCTTCAACTGGTTACAAGAGAACGGTAACATTGCAACTCACGAGATGTACCGCACATTCAACTGTGGTGTTGGCATGATCTTAGTTGTTCCTGCTGACAAGCTTGAGCAAAGCCTTGACATCCTGAAAGCACAAGGCGAGAACGCTTGGCACATTGGTGAAATTCAAGACGCTCAGGCTGGTGAAGAGCAAGTTGAGATCTTAGGTGGTGCCGAGTAATGGCACCCACTCGCCTTGTTGTTCTGATTTCTGGTAGTGGTTCAAATTTGCAAGCAATCATTGATGCTTGCAAAGCTGGCTATATTCAAGGTGAAATTGCTGCCGTTATTAGTAATAAAGCGGACGCATACGGCCTAACCAGAGCGCAAGAGGCTGGTATAGCAACATCTGTTTTAGACCATAAGCAATATGCTTCTCGTGAAGAGTATGACGTTGCGCTTGGTCAACTAATTGATAGCTTTACACCAGATTTGGTTGTATTAGCTGGATTTATGCGTATTCTAACTCCAAACTTGGTGCAAAAATTTAGAGGAAAAATGTTGAACATTCATCCTTCTTTGTTGCCTAAGTATCAAGGGCTGAACACCCACCAAAGAGCAATCGATGCAAACGATGCAGAACATGGTGCTAGCGTTCACTTTGTCACAGAGGAGTTAGATGGTGGTCCTGTGGTCTGTCAGGCCAAGGTCGCTGTTCTTCCAGATGATACGGCAGAGTCACTGGCGCAACGTGTGCATAAGCAAGAACACATTCTTTATCCTTTGGTGGTCAAATGGTTCAGCGAACAAAGACTAACAATGGAAGCAGACTATGCTGTTTTTGATAACAAAACCTTACCAGTTCAAGGTGCGCCGTACCCAGAAAAATAAAAAATGGAGCGCTGTGCTAATTGGTATTAGCGCTCTACTTTCTACTTCGACATTCGCAAACTCACTCACTGAATATCACGCCGAATACCAAGTTTCGCGCAAAGGTAAGGTTCATGGTAGTGCCACGCGAGACCTCACAAAAATAGCGGATGCAACATACGCTGTTCGTTACAAAAGCGATATCGAATGGATGATTTTTTCAGACGTAAGAACTGAAGAATCATTGTTTAAAGTCGCTGAACATACCGTCAGCCCACTACATTACAGTATGACTCGTGAAGGGACTGGCCCAGATAAAAGCTACAAAATTAAGTTTGATCACCAAAACCAAGCAATTACCTCCAGTGAAGAAAAGTATCCACTGAAAGTGAAATGGCTTGAGAATCAGCAAGATTTAATTAGTTATCAAGTACAGCTGCGAGAAGATTTAAAGGCGGGAAAGACCAAGTTTAGCTACCCTATCATAGACAAAAAAGGCGACCAGCGAAGCTATGATTTTGAGGTGGCCGGCGAGGAAATGATCACTCTGCCTTTTGGCAACGTCAAAACCATTAAAGTTAAACGCGTTTACGATGATAGCGATCGTCAGGCCATTGCTTGGTTTGCACCGAGTTATGATCATATGCTGGTGAAAATGTACAAAGGTAAAGATGGTATGGAGCAATTTCAGATAGAGCTTAAAACCTACCAACCCAAATCAGAGAGTTGATAGCAACATCGTTAATTCATCAAGGCGGCTCAACTAAGCCGCCTTTGCTTACAAAAACTCAGAACTACACCTTCTCACCTAATTTGAATAAAGCAAACTCACCGGGCTCAAGTTTCTGCCACTGTTCATCGTTGGTCAGCGGTCGAGTTGCAATAACAGTGACAACATCATCTGGTGTGGTTTCTTTTTGGAAGTCTACCACCATATCCGCATCAATTAAGGTTGCCTTACCAAATGGGGCTCTACGGGTTATCCAATGTAGGTTATTGGTGCAATACGCCAACACATAAATACCATCGGTTATCAACATGTTGAATACCCCTTTGTCTCTCAATGTGTGCGCTAGCTTTGCGATATACCTGAAAACTGAGACCATGTTTGACGGGCGGCTTGGGTATTTTTCTCTTACTTTGTCCAAAATCCAGCAAAAGGCAAGTTCACTGTCTGTATTCCCAACAGGTCGATAGAAGTCAGTTTTTAAATGTTTATAGTCCGAAAGCTGACCATTGTGAGCGTAAGTGATCTCCCGACCCCATAATTCACGAGTGAACGGATGGGTATTTTCAAGACAAGTCCGCCCCCTATTTCCCTGTCGAATATGACTTATTACAGACACGCTTTTAATCGGATATGCTTTGACTAGTTTAGCAATTTCAGACTGACAGCTAGGCTCTGGATCTTTAAAGGTTCTACATCCTTTCCCCTCGTAAAAGGTGATACCCCACCCATCTTTGTGAGGACCTGTATTACCACCGCGCTCCAACAAACCAGAAAAGCTAAAACAAATATCCGTCGGTACGTTCGCCGACATCCCCAAAAGCTCACACATAAATCACTTAAACCCTAAATATCATAAAGTTATGATTAAAATACAAATCACAAATATCAAAAGGTCACACGTTTGGTCACACTTATGACTAGTAGCTCGATTATCGTAGATAGTCATACTACTGAATTATTGGCGGTAAGTTTATCATGTATCTCTGCGTCTTTACTTTTTTAAATTCAACTACCTTGAGAGCGGTATTAATACGATTATTTTGAATGACTGTCGGGCTGTTCTCATCTAGAAAGCACTTTATTGGTTGAGAACCTTAATGACCACCCCAAGTTGATTAATAGATAAATCATATAGACACAAGGTCGATTACGAACTGAGGGTTACTTCGCAATATCTAACCAAGTGCCACCTGTAAGCGTATCTAGATCATGCGCTGTTAACTCAAAAACCGAGTTGGGCGTGCCTGCAGCAGCCCAAATACGATCGTATCGCTTTAAATCTTTATCAATTATCGTCAACACGGAATCAGTGTGTGCCACAGGAGGCACACCGCCAATGGCAAACCCGGTTTTTTCCCGCACAAAGTTTGCATTCGCTTTTTCGAGCTTTACATTAATTGCAGCTTCCACTTTTTTCACGGACACTTGGTTACTACCTGAAGCAATAATCAAGACCGCTTTATCTGTATTGCTATCTTTAAATATCAGAGACTTGGCGATTTGAGACTCAGTGCAACCAATCGCATTTGCAGCATCTTTCGCAGTACGAGTAGAGTCTGCAAGCTCTGTAACGGTGAAGTTATGCCCATAACTGGCTAGGAACTCTTGAACCCGTATTGATGAGGATTTTAACGGCTGTGACATTCAATTGCTCTTCCATGCTGTGGTAGTTAAAACCAATCTAACAGCTAGTGAGCGGATTTTAAACATCCAGTATGTTTTATACTATTTGTGATATGAGGCTAACCCTATCTCGGGGGTAACATTGAAAAATATCCGAATATCCCATTAAGAGAAACTCGGATCATGGCTGTATATAAACACTCAAGATATTAAGTTCAGTAAAGTCTATATTGTTACCACATGCCATTGGTACGCAAGGCTAGCGCCAGCCAATGAGCATGCTAATAAAAAATTCATTATCTCTTTTGAGCTAAGTGAACGAGACTCTCGAGAAAAATGCTTAGCATGTAATCTCATACCGAGTGGTTGCAATTCTTTTTCATGTTTTGGCAATGCTATCAATCCAGCAAGTAGCATGACTAAACAAAGCATATAACTACCTTGCACGATAAAGAATAGAGTAAGTGAAAATGCGGTGACAGAAAAAATCCAAGAAATGAATTTGAACATAGCAGCTCCGTTTGCTATCAGTGTTACCAGTTCGATTTTACAATCATCAAGCTGGCTAGTTTCTAATTTTAATACGGAGTTTAGAGTTATTAGTTTAAAAGCACAAGCAGACTAAAGTATTAGCCCTTATTTTCGAACAATGCCTTCATAAATTCATAGAATGCCTCTGCCTTGCGTGTCTTCAGCGAGTGCTGAGGCCGGACAAACCAAATAGGTGCGTCGTCACTTTCGAGACAACCTGGAATAATAGGCACTAACTCACCTCTTTTTAGGTTATCTCTGATGGCTATGTGAGATTTAACTGCAATGCCATGCCCAGCCAAGGCGGCTGAAGTCATGTTGTCTGAGTTTGAAATCGTAAAACGAGTTTTTGCGTTAAAGTGTACAATTCTACCGTTTGGTTCTTTTAACTTAAATTCTCGTTGCCAAGGTAAGCATACAAAAAAATGATTTTGTAATTCGCTGATATTTTCAGGCATGCCATAGCGGTCAATATAGCTCGGCGCTGCACATAATATCCGGTGGTTATCGCATAGTTTTCTCGCCAACAACCCAGAATCAGCCAATTGTCCAACGCGTATCGCTACATCTTGAGCACCTTCAACTATGTTTACAAACTGGTCGTTGATCAGGAAATCAAGTGCTAACTGTGGGTGCGCTTGCTCAAATTGACTTAGGTTTGGCATCACAAATTGTGAAAACACCCAAGGCGGCATAGTGACACGAAGTAACCCGCTCACCGCTGAGCCCCTTGCACCTATTTCGTGCTCAGCATCATAAAGCGCCTCCAATATATGCTCCACTCTCTCTCTAAAAGTACTTCCGGCAGGGGACAATGTTAGCGTACGACTATCTCTAAACAGCAAAGTCGTACCTAAATGTTGCTCTAACTTATTAAGACGATGACTAACTGTCGCGGGTGAGAGTCTCAATTGCTTCGCAGCATTAACCACTCCTTGATGTTTAATAATAGCTAAGAATGTTTCGAGTTCAGCGATTGAATACATGTCGATTTAGTTTTTTCGAATCTTGCTTTCGAATATGCGCGCTTTGTTTAAATTTATCAAATAAATATACTGCTTCTCACCGCAACTAAATTGGAATTATCAATGAAACGCATCTTAATTAGTCTATACGTTATGTTAGGAGGCCTAATGCCGAATATTAGTCAAGCCAACTCAAAGGTTGAACGCCCGGAAGTTATTTTCTTCGATGTCAATGAAACCTTACTTGATTTAGAGTCAATGAATAAACCGGTTAGCCAAGTTTTGGGTGGCGATGAGTCCCTATTACCTCTTTGGTTTTCCACTATGCTACATCACTCGTTAGTGACTACGGTAAGTGGTGATTATCAAGATTTTGGCAAGATAGGCGTTGCCGCGCTACAAATGGTTGCAAAAAACAAAGGCCTGACAATAACTGACGCACAAGCTAAACAAGCAATTGTGCCCGCTCTGCTCTCTTTGCCCCCACATAAAGACGTCATTCCGGCACTAAAACGGCTCAAGCAAGCAGGCTTTAAACTCGTGAGTTTAACCAATTCATCGAATGCGGGAGTTAAAGCGCAGTTTGAAAATGCCGGTCTAATCACCTATTTTGATCAACGCTTGAGTATTGAAGACATTAAAGTGTATAAGCCCGACCTTAGAGCCTATGAATGGGCGTTACAGCAATTAAATATTCGTCCAGATCAAGCGCTAATGGTAGCGGCTCACGGCTGGGATGTTGCCGGCGCTAAAGCCGCGGGCATGCACACAGCATTTATTGCAAGACCACAAAAGCAGCTCTACCCTCTAGCAGAAGCACCAGATTACGTGCTACCTGACTTAACAAGTTTGGCTGACAAGCTCACCACTTCTGGAAACGAGTAACATTGGAAATGTATCAGCTGGCACCTTGATACCAGCTGATAAAAATGCTCAGCATGCTTTATCTACATAATAAATGTACTAGATTTAAGGAGGTGAATCGAAGGAATAGCCTCCATGAATATAAATAAAAACACCCACATTGTGATCTGGATAATCATAGGTGTTAGCTTAACTATCCACGGCGCATCCCTTTTACTGAGCAATACGCTTCTTAATAATATAACTTGGCCGCTGATAGAAGCGCATGCAGTAGTTGAAACCTTCG
This sequence comes from Pseudoalteromonas sp. CO342X, assembly GCF_004208915.1. Classification (NCBI taxonomy): domain Bacteria; kingdom Pseudomonadati; phylum Pseudomonadota; class Gammaproteobacteria; order Alteromonadales; family Pseudoalteromonadaceae; genus Pseudoalteromonas; species Pseudoalteromonas sp. CO342X. The sequence continues at coordinate 75,884 of NZ_SGPH01000014.1, read as the reverse complement.
GCTCCGCTGTCGCCCTTTTCATTGCATTAGCGTTGTTATTTTTTGAAAAGTACAACACCGGGACAAGTTTTAATATCGAAATCGCCACGGCGCTGCTGGTAATGGGGATCTTAGATGGATTCCATGCCGCCGTAAATGTTGGCCAAACCTTCGTTTGGCTTCACAGTATCGCGACTTTCTTTGGTGGTCTCACTTTTATCACCCTGCTTGCTCACAACCGATTTACTTGGTTTAAAAATCGCTATTGGCTGATCAGCGCATGCACAGCCGCTATCATCATCGGCACCATGAGCCTAGCTTACCCTACGGATTTACCACACATGGTTGAGCAAGGTCACTTTACTGGTACAGCGATGGCACTCAACGTCATTGGCGGTACTATGTTTTTTGTCGCCGCAGTTAAAATTCTCCTTGTATATCGCGACTCTCATAATGTGAGCGATTTGCTCTTTTGCTTACATTGTTTCCTATTTGGCGCGGCCGCTATTATGTTCGAGCAATCCAAGTTGTGGGATACCGCTTGGTGGGGCTGGCATATTTTAAGGTTAATGGCCTATATCGTCGCTTTAGGGTTTTTACTAGTTGAAGGAATGCAAATCTTACAAGAGTTAAAACAACATAAAGAGCAGTTAGAAGAGTTAGTGAGTGAGCGCACTCGCTCACTAGTCGAGACCAATCAAAAGCTAGAAGAAACCGTCGCCTATCTCAACCGTACTCATACGCAATTACTTGAACGGGAGAAAATGGCATCGCTTGGCGATTTGGTTGCGGGTGTTGCACACGAAATCAACACCCCCATCGGGATTGGCATCACTTCCACCACTTATCTACAGCAGCACTTAGACGACCTCACCATGAAGTACCAAACTAAAGTGCTCTCTACCGGAGTATTGGAGGACTTTATTTCAGATTCAACTGGCGCTTGCAAACTGCTATTAAAAAACCTCCAACGCACCGCGAATTTAATTAATAGCTTTAAGCAAGTCGCTGTCGATCAATCTTGCGAGCAAGTGAGGGCCTTTAATGTCCATGATTATGTTCAAGAGATCATCGCGGCACTCAGTCCAGAGATTAAAAAGCATGACCATAAAATCAAGTTTCATTGCGATCCCGGCCTTATCGCCACGACCTATCCCGGTGTTATTTTTCAGATCATTTCGAATTTAGTCGCAAATTCCATTGCACATGGCTTTAAAGAGTCGGAACAAGGTGAGATCACCATTGAATTATTTAAACATGATGAACACATTGAGCTTATTTATAAAGACAATGGTAAAGGTATGTCGGAGCTTGAATTAAGTAAGTTATTCGAGCCATTTTACACCACCAAAAGAGGAAGTGGCGGTATGGGACTTGGCGCTTATATTATCTATAACTTGGTGACTCAAGGGCTAGATGGAGATGTACACACCGTCAGCGAGCCCGGCAAAGGACTCGAATATAGGATAGCATTTGCTAATAAGCAGGCGACGCCATTAAAAGTCGTTTCTTAACCGGATGACTGATTGAGTACTGCCACAATGGTCAGTACTCAATACTTCTATAATAATTAAATTAGAAAAACCCTAAAGGACTGGTGCTATAGCTCACTAAGAGGTTCTTGGTTTGTTGGTAATGATCCAGCGCCTTTTTGTGAGTTTCTCTGCCAATGCCGGATTTTTTATAACCACCAAATGCCGCGTGTGCAGGATATATATGATAACAGTTAGTCCACACGCGGCCCGCTTCGATTTGGCGACCAAATTGATATGCGCGATTCATATCTCTAGTCCACACCCCAGCACCTAAACCAAACTCAGAGCTATTCGCCAATTCCAACGCCTCTGCTTCATCTTTAAAAGTGCATAAAGAGATCACCGGACCAAATATTTCCTCTTGGAATACCCGCATTTGGTTATGCCCTTTTAACAGCGTGGGTTGAATATAAAAGCCTTTATGATAACCCTCGCCAAGCTCTGCGACTTCACCACCGATTAACACTTCAGCCCCTTCCTTCTTGCCAATATCAATATAGCTAAGGATTTTATCAAATTGAGCTTGTGAGGCTTGTGCACCAACCATGGTCTCTGTATCAAGCGGATTGCCGCGTTTAATCGCCTTAGTGCGTTCGATGACTTTGGCTATAAAGTCATCGTATATATCTTCTTGCACGAGCAAGCGCGATGGGCAAGTACATACTTCTCCTTGGTTAAAGTAGGCCAGCACAGCGCCTTCAATACACTTACTTAGGTAATCATCGTCAGCTTGCATCACATCACTAAAGTAGATATTAGGCGACTTACCCCCTAGCTCCACCGTTGAGGGAATGATATTTTCAGCCGCACATTTTAGAATGTGAGAACCTACTGGAGTCGAGCCTGTAAACGCAATTTTCGCGATACGCGTACTCGTAGCAAGCGCTTCACCCGCCTCTTTCCCAAAACCGTTTACGATATTAACCACGCCATTTGGTAATAAATCAGCGATAAGTTCCATCAACAACAAAATAGACGCAGGCGTTTGCTCCGCAGGCTTTAGCACTACGCAGTTTCCAGCAGCGAGAGCGGGTGCCAGTTTCCAAGCGGCCATAAGTAATGGGAAGTTCCATGGGATGATCTGTCCCACAACGCCCAGAGGTTCATGAAAATGATAGGCCACGGTTGACTCATCAATTTCACCAATGGCTCCTTCTTGAGCACGAATACAACCTGCAAAATAGCGGAAATGATCAGCAGCGAGCGGAACATCAGCGGCTAGCGTTTCACGTACAGCTTTACCATTATCCCATGTTTCGGCTACCGCTAGGTATTCAAGGTTTGCTTCTATTCGGTCTGCGATTTTGAGTAATATATTGCTTCGTTCAGTGACCGAAGTTTTACCCCACGCCGCCTTTGCAGCATGGGCGGCGTCAAGTGCCAGTTCAATGTCTGCATCATTTGAACGCGGGATCTGACAAAATACTTCGCCATTAACAGGACTAATATTGTCGAAGTACTGACCGTCAACGGGTGGCGTCCACTCACCACCAATAAAGTTTTGATATTGCGACTTAAAGCTGACGATTGCACCTTCAGTATTTGGATTTGCGTATATCATTTTTACCTCTGCAACTTGTGTTATTTATTTGGGCTTCATTCGTCCCAATTTTGTTTTTACTAATATTTGACATTAGCCAAGTTCACCTTTAAAAACTTAACTTAGGGTCTCGGAATGTATACGCACAGTCCAAAAATAACCGAGAAGGAGTGCATTGTTTGCAGATCTCTAAACATCGCAGTCGTGTCGAACGCTTAGTTGAAAACAAAATAAGTTTTGCTGCCAATCAAGTAGAGCTTAGCGTCTATGACACATACGAAAGTACCAATAGAGTCAAACTCGCCTCTAATGAAGTGTTGTTTTGTGCGATGATCACTGGTAAAAAAGTGATGCACGTAGACAGTTGTGACTATCACCAGCCCTTTTTACCTCATCAAAGCTTCGTATTGGCACCAGAACAAACCGTATTTATAGACTTTCCCGACGCCAGCTTATCCGCTCCCACCACCTGTTTAGCAATCGAGATCAGTCGAGAGAAAATTAATACCGTGAGCGAGAAGTTAGCGCTTTCGCTTCCTAGTGATTTTAATTATCAAAAGCAGCTGGTTCACACCGAGCATAACTGGCAAACCCAGCACTGCTTGGGGCGATTGCTCCATCTATTCAGTGAGAATGAGGCTGAGCGGGGGTACTTTATCGATTTGGCAATGGACGAACTAATTGCAAGACTACTACAGCAACAAAGCCGAGATCTGCTGTTAGGTGCAGTAAAACAAGCACCAGATCATAATGGTTTGTATCAAGCGGTGCATTATTTGGAGACTCATTTAGACGAGCCATTAGATGTAGAGAAACTTTGTAAACTTAGCTGCATGAGTAGAAGTCGCTTTTTCAATCAATTTAAAAAATCATTCGCGACGACGCCACAGCAGTGGCTCCAAGCACGTAGACTAACTGAAGCAAAGGCAAAACTAAAAGCAGGAATTCAGATCACCGCAATTAGTTTCGCACTCGGCTTTAAGCATCCAAGTCAATTCAGTCGAGCGTTTAAACAAGCCTTTAATATCACGCCGAAGGACTATCAACTTCAGGCACTAAAAGCCGATAAAAACGACTGGTTACTCCGTTAGTCCAGCCAAAACCCTGTTGCACCACGTATTCTCCGCCACTTGCCTGTTTATCCGGTTCAACCACATTATACTTCTCAAGCAAACAGCCGATTTGCTCAAAGCCGGTTTCAACAGCATAAAGCCATGCTTGCATAATCTTATTCGCGAGTTGATTTTGACCATATGCCCTTAAACCTGACACCGCAAACCACTGCAGTGGTGCCCAGCCATTAGGACTGTCCCACTGCTGTGAAGTAGTGACTAAGGTACTAACCAATCCACCTTGCTGCAAAAACTCTGCCTCGAGTTTTTTGCCAATATGCTCTGCCTGCTCGGGTGTAACCAGCTCAGCAAACATAGGCACAACGCCCGCTAGAGATTCAACGGAGGTACGCGCATAATCATTAAGATCCACATCGAAAAACCAGCCTTTTTTATCACACCAACAATATTTCTGTATCAGTGCACTGCGATTTGACGCTAAATTGGCATAGTACTGAGCTTGCGTTAGCTCGTTTAATTTCTCAAAACAACGTGCGATTTGCGACTCAAGCAATACTAGTAGTGCATTTAAATCCACAGGGATAATGTCTGTTGTACGAATGCTCGCTAAATCGTCAGCGTTTGCTAACCAACGGCTACTAAAGTCCCACCCCGACTCGCAAGCCGCACGAATGTGCTGATAAAAGGTTCCGCTGTCCGTAACCGCTGCGGCTAATTCTATATCCTCAATAAAAGACTCTGGGCGCGGTGCTGCAAGCGGATCCCAGTAGCGATTCAGTGTGCCCCCACATGGCATGTTGACGACTCGGTAATGCGCTTTTTTATCCGTGCAACTCAAATCCTCTCCAGTCTGCCAAAACTGATGTTCTTTCAGTAATGCCTGAGTAACTCGCGACAGCCACTGCTTATCATGAGATTTTTCCTGCCACAGTAAATCAGCCATTAATGCTGTTACAGGTGGCTGGGAGCGGCTTTGGTAATAATCTCGATTACCGTTAGGTACATGTCCAATACGATCAATAAGACTCACAAAGTTATCTAACATTCCTTCAACGAGATCGCTTCTGTTCGCATCCAAAAGCCCGAGTGCCGTAAAGTAGCTATCCCAGTAATAAATCTCATTAAAACGTCCACCCGGTACAACATACGGATGGGGTAAAGGTAGCAAGGAGCCTTTAGCAACGGTGCTCGGCTTTCTAGATAAACGCGACCACAGCACACTGATATACTGCTGCGCACTAGTAAAGTCTGGTAAGGCATCTAACTCTTTGTTGGCAATAAAGTCAAAATGCGCATGCACAAATCTAAGTAACGCCTCTCCCGTTGGCTTTTGCATCACATACTGGTTTTCTATCTCTGCGAGCGGAATTTTTGCGATGGCATCTGCAAAAACTTTACTATCTGAAAACAAATCAGCGCTTTGCACCGCCTTAAAAATCTCTGTGGAATAAAAGTTTGATTGGTACTGCATGTAAGACCTCAGCTCACCTTTTGTTGATTTGGCGTGTGAGCATGATTTGATTGGCTAGACTCACTCATCGATTTAAAGAAATATAAACACACAGCAATCACCAGCATGGGAATAAGTGCCCCATAAAACGCTTGTTGACCACCAAAATGTTGAAATACTAAACCTGTGATCATTGAACCCGTGCTACCACCCAGCGCTGAAAATACAACGATTAGCCCTGTCATCGACGCGTGCTGTGTAGTGGGTAAACTACTTAGCATTACCGAATTAATCACCGGATAAATAGGCGCCATAAAAAGACCGATCAGCGGCATGAGAAAAGCCACAAGGGGTGCATCAAATAACGAAGAAATAAGCGTTTTCTCAATACCCTCAGTCATCGGTAACGTTAAAATCACTAATCCTGCCATTGCGGCAAGGCAAACATTTAACACCACATACCAATGTACTTTGGTTAGCACAATGCCAGCACCTAGCCGACCAAGTGCTAAGCAAGCAGCAAAAACACTGGTAATTTGCACGCTAATGTTCACCGGTAATGACAAGATCTCATTATTAAAAGTAGGCAGCCAAGTGCCTATACTCTGCTCTATCAATACGTATAAAAATGCGGAAATCACAAATACCAGCACAAGCGGCTTAGCCACAAGCTTTAGCATCGCTATAAATGCAAAGACACTAGACTCGGTGGCTTGCGTTGGCTCTGGCTTTGCAATTGGGGAGATCCAGACAATAAATGCGGTGAAAGCGCTCAGCACAGCTAACACGAAATAGACGTTTAACCAGCCAAGAGAGTTATCGCCGCTGTCAATAAACGCCGCAAAAATCCAATAACCGCCGAGGACCCCTAACATAAACACGCCTTCAATAAAATTAAGCAGGCTTGAATGTTGATTACTCCCTTCAGTAACTTGGCCAACGAGTGCATAAACCGACACTTTGACCACCGCAAATGCCGCCCCCACACAAGCAAATACTAATTTAAGAATCCAAAACTCAGCGACCATAGGAGTGATACTGCAAATCAATGCTACGCCCGCGAGCACTGCGGTCAGAGCGATTTTAAATCCGACCCTAGGGATAACCGACGCAACCAGAAATGAAACGATGGCGATGGGAAGATCTTTAAATGCCTCTAAGGTGGCGGCCTGCGCTTTTGTAATGCCAAAGCTATGAATAGACTGCAAGATGACCGTCCCTACACTATTGAGCAAAATAGCAAATAGGAAGTAACTAACGGCCATGGCAAGTATGATACGTGCTCGATTCATTGTTATTCTCGTTAAAACACTGTGATTCCTTTTTAGTCTAGACAGACTTTTTTATTTTTGCAATCGTTTGCATTTCAAATCACATCAAAACAATTTAAGCTAATGATTGTTATCGCATATTGTGCTGCGTTAACTAGATTGTCTTATCACTAATAATGACGGCACCTCTTGAGAAGCACATGTCTCACCACTTAACTGAGAGAGCAGCTTTTCCACCAATAACTGAGCTGCGGCATTGGTGTCTTGTTTAATCGTAGATAGCGCAGGGAAGCTGATCTGTGCCATGGCTATATCGTCAAATCCGACTATTCGTACGTCATTTGGTACGCTAACGTAACGCTCTTTTAGCGCTTTTAGTGCCCCAAGCGCGACCATATCACTACACGCAAAGATCCCATCAAAGGTTAATCCTTGTGCTCGCAACAAAGCGTTTATACTCGCGTAGGCAGCCTCTGAAGTAATGTCGATTTTAATCATTTGCGCTTCCACCTTGGCTTTTTCCACCGCATGGCAAAATCCGCGATAGCGCTCACCAAGTTCGGCATGACCCGGATCGCCCAAAAATAGAAGTTTAGACGCTCCCCTGGCAATTAAGTGCTCCGTTGCGTTAAGGCCACCAATAAAATTGTCACTCCCAACGATAGGATAATTTGCAGAAGTTTTAGGGTCGCCCCATACCACGATCGGCGTGCCAGCTCTTGCAGCACGCTCAATTCGTGCTTGCTCCTTGCCTTGGCCGACGACAATAACTCCATCGGCTCGACGGCCAGAAATAAAATAACCATGCCAGTCTTCCCCCGCCATATAAGAATTGGAGAGCAATAACTCGTAGCCTTTTCGGTTCACTGCACGATTAATATCGCTCACTACTTTAAGTAAAAATGGGTCGTCGACGGATTGTTTGGTTTCGGCTTCGAGATTGATAATAACGGCAATGACTTTGGTTTTTTGCATCCGTAAGCGACTAGCCGCCGCGTTAACACTAAAGTGATGCTCTTTTGCAAGCGCCTGAATGCGCTCTCGAGTTTCCTTTTTTATCAGAGGGTTATCATTGAGTGCACGGGAAGCTGTGGAGGTAGAGACTCCAGCTAGCCTTGCTAGATCCGATAGCTTTAATTGTGTTGTTCCCATCGCAAACCCCTTCTTAGCACACGTTATTACATCGCTATTCTTACAATTTTTTGATACTTAAACCATAACTAATTGAATCTCCTACCCTAACTAAGCAGAAAAGATAAGCAATCACTGTAAATTTGTAACGCCTTACATCATTTTATGACAAATTTTTAAACAACATCATTGCAAACGTTTGCATTAAGATCTATTTTAAAAAATAGACAGTCGTTAAATACCAGTCTATGACAACAACAAGAGGGCTTTAGCCGTGATAAAAACTAACTCCTTAAGCTTGATCGCTACTGCTATAACGCTTGCGTTAAGTGCATCAGCTCAGGCTGAACAACAACCGAACAATAACAAAGAAAAAGTAGAAACCATCATTGTCTCAGGTACACCAGGTGGCGCAGGGATCAGAAAAATTGATGCAAGCTTTGCTGTGACTAACATCGATGCTGTGCAAATTGATAAGCTCGCCCCCAAAAGTACCGCTGACTTGCTTAAAGCGGTGCCTGGGATCTGGGTTGAAAGTTCAGGAGGTGAATCCGGTGCTAACGTTTTTGTTCGCGGCTTTCCAGGCGGTGGTGATGCACCATTCTTAACGGTTAGTTTGCAAGGTAGTCCTATCTATCCCGCGCCAACGCTCTCATTTTTAGAAAACACCTCGATTTTCAGGCTCGATGAAACCATCAGTATGATGGAAGGCCTGCGTGGTGGACCAAACCCCGTGGTGTCTAATGGTCAGCCTGGCTTAACAACTAACTTTCAACTTAAACGTGGCCAAGCCGACACCGAAGGGACGTTTAAATACACCACCACAGACTATGGTCTAAACCGCATTGACGGCGTGTTAAGTGGTGAGATTTCCAATGACCTTTACTACATGGTTGGCGGTTATATCAAACGCTCTTCTGGGATCCGTGATGCGGGCTTTACCTCAGAAAAAGGTCATCAATTCACCATAAACCTAACCAAAGAGTTTGCTGACGGTGAGTTTAACCTTTATACCCGTCAAACTGATGACAGAGGCGCATGGTACCTGCCAACCCCACTTAATGTGGAGGGTGTGGATGCGGGCTTTACTCAGCTGGGAACGAATAATCGCAAGGCGATTATTTATGTCGGTGATGAAAATGCACCGATGAGCGTAGATATGGGTGATGGTCGTGGCTGGAAAGGCCATGTTTCTGGAGGTAGCTTAAAAGTAGAATTCAAAAACGGCTGGCAATTAAATGACCGCTTTAGCTTAACGCAAGGCGATGCAAATACACTAGGCCTTGTGCCTGCTGGCAGTGCGATGCGTTTAAGTGAAGTGGCGGACAATGGTGAAACCGCAACAGGTAGCGTCACGGGCGATGAATACGCGGGCGATACTATGGTACAACAATATGGTCGCTGGGTTGTATTAAAGGATATCGAAGCTTTCACCAATGACTTAGCCTTAAGCAAAACCTTTGGTGATTGGTCAAGTGCCTTTGGTATTTATACAGCAACTACCTCAGCAAAAGATTGGTGGAGCTTAGGTAATACCGCCTACCATGTGTTGGAGCAAGGTGGCGAAGCATTGAATGGTATCGCGTGTAATAGCGATGTTGCGGGTTGTGCCTTCAACTACGACATTAACAGTTCTGGTGATGCGACAACGTGGGCCATCTACACCACCCAAAGTTACCAAGCAACGGAAGCCCTTAAGTTAGATTTAGGCTTACGTAGCGAGCAACACGAGGTTGAGTATTCGGTCGACGAAGGTTTAGATGGGGCTATCACCAAAGCGGTTGACTATGATGAGCGCAAGACTTCATGGACCTTGGGTGCTGACTATAGTTTGAGCTTAGATTCAGGTGTTTTTGTGCGTATGAACAAAGGCTACAAAATGCCTTATTTCGACGACTTTAGAGACAATTATAGCACCTATGAATCGGGCGAGTCGCTGATTAAAGCAGTCACACAAGCTGAGCTTGGCTATAAATATATGGGTGAAACCGGCGACCTGTTTGTTACTTTATTTACCAACGAAGTAAAAGGCGACACGTTTGTAAGACGCCCAGGAGTACCTGCGGAAATTCTAACCAACGAAGCAACTGGTGTAGAACTTGATTACAGTTACAACCATGAGTCGGGCCTATCGGTAAACTTGAATGCCACATGGCAAGACACTGAAATTACTGAAAGCCCGACCAATGACGGGAATAAAGCGCAGCGCCAACCTGACTGGATGCTACGTATTACACCGAGCTATGACTTTGAAATGTCGGGTATGTACGCCACCTTGTATGGCACCCTTTCGGCTGTAGATGACCGTTTTGGGGATAATGAAAATACTGTCGTGTTAGAGGGCTACGAAAAGCTTGATATTGGCCTTATCGTAGAGCCAACAGAGGGCGTAAAATTACAACTAGCGGTAGATAACCTTACTGACAAACAAGGGATCACCGAGGGGGATCCTCGTAACCCAGATTCGCCCAATGGCCGCTATATCATGCCAAGAAGTGTAAAGTTTAGTGTTGCGTATACGTTCTAGTTGCTGTAACTAAGCGTTTAACATAGCGCTGCCTGCTTATATCAAATGCCTGAGGCTGGTAGCGCTAAAAAGACCTAACACGTTTATTGCTGGGCAACTTCTTGCAAATGCACTTCAGAGTGCCCTCTGCTACCCTAAACCTTCGTTATTGTGCCAAGAGAAACCGCCACCAACTTTTCTTCGTCACCGCTTTTCGCATATACCTTACATTCGCATGTCGCCTGACGTTTACCCGAATACAACACGGTTGACTTTGCGATTAGCTTATCGCCAATAGCGGGCCTAACATAATTCACTTTATACTCTGAGGTAACACAGCTACCAAGCACCGATGCACCAGCAAAAGTAATACAATTATCAGCTAGATAGCTAACCACGCCACCATGTGCAAAGCCATAGTTTTGTTTAAGATCATCTCGAATCGCAAGGCTTAACTCAGCAACGCCAACCTCAAACACCTCCAACTCAGCGCCTAACAATAAACTAAAAGACTGCTGTGCTAGGATCTCCTTTCCTTCTTCTAACATAGTATTGCTCAACTTCTTCTCCTTAGTAATATTTACGCTCAAATAGACTCTACGTCGCGAATGGTGTTCACGTTTATAGGTAAAGAACATGATTCACTAAAACCACGATATGATTAGTTAAACACGACTAAAACAAAATTACAGCTTAAAACGGCAGACATTGCTACTAGGTTATACTTTCTAAATTGGATATAGGTCTTAACTTTATTGTCGGATACCGTCGAGAAAAAACCAGTTTTAAGCGATTCACCCACGGCAGCATTTAGCAGTGACCATTGCGATGTGCCAAGGGTGTGCTTTGTTAGTTTATGCCACTCTTCTGGATACAATCTTGCCAAGTATTTACACAAATTCTTATACATTTTAATTTGTATGAACAGCAGTATGGTAATCAAGGTAATGGGGATAAGTTCTTCCATGTGCTAAAGACCTTTTAAAAGTGCAAAAAACAGCTCTATCTAAATATACGATTCAAAACTGGAATCGAGATATTGCCTATCACTAGACTCCCATAGGTTAACCACAATGTAAACAAGCAGTTATATCTATGCTTTTCGTTATGCTGAATGAGTTTCAATATAATTTAGGACGAGAGACTTAAAACAAAAAAAGCCGCCTAGCAAGAAACTAAGCGGCTTTTCTATATTCAAACTAGAGCTGGATTAATCTAACCAGAACTCTTTTTTGAACTTAATACCAAACTCACTGCGGTCATTGCTACGCATGACACCAACAAAGCCACTTTGCTGTAGACGACCTACATCATATACTTCGTTTAGCACGTTTTCACCGTATAGCGTTACTTCCATATCACCTTCAGCGTTGGTGTATGAGATGTTAAAGCCTAACAGTTCGCGAGAATCAATATGCTCGCTTGCACGTGTTACAGACTGACCTTGCATGTCTGAGCGGTACGAGTAGCTTGCGTTAACTGCAATCGTTGCACCATGCTCTAAGTCATGGAAGTAAGATGGTGCCACCATCACAGTCCATCGAGGTGTGAGTGCTGGCGCATCGCCTTTACCAATACCAATAACACCTTCATCAACATGGGTAATTTCTGAGTCTAGGTAACCGATTGAGCTGCGTACTGAAAAATCATCAGTAATTGCGATTGTCGTTTCAAGTTCAATACCTTGTGCTTTCGACTCACCTGCATTTTCCACGATAGTGACGAAACCACCGCCAGCAGTCGGGTCGTTGAAAGGTAACGCCAGATCAGTGTAATCAGTTACAAATGCAGCAACCATCATAGATACGTTTTCATGCACTTGGCCTTTGAAACCGATTTCGTAGTTAATCGCTTTAGTTTCATCAAACGCAGCGAATTGATCTGGGCCACCAAATGGACGTGGTGGGAAGCCGCCACTTTGGTATCCTTTTTGGACCTGGGCGTAAACATTGATGTCACGAGTTAACTGGTATGACGCATTCACGTCCCACGTCACTTCGTCAAAGTCTGCGCTTACGTATTTACGAGCACCAAAGCTTGGGAAGAGTGCGTTTGCCTCTTTTTTGTCTTCAGAGTAACGTAAACCACCACCAATGCTGAACAGCTCAGTCACGTCAAAGCTTGCATTGATGTAAGCCGCATAGGCATCGGTTTCTTGGTTGATATCAAAGTAACCGTAGCCACCAAAAGAAGCAGTCTGACCATCGTTTAATAAGCCATTTGGCGTGTTCCACGGGCTAAATACGAACGGACCAGAGCTGGTAAAACCGTCTTCGTTAAAGTAATAAAGACCCGATACAAAATCCCAAGAGTCATAAGTACCGTTTAGTTGTAGTTCAAATGAGTACTGATCTGCACCGCCCTCTTCTGGGAATTCAGATAGATTAAGTGCTACCGCATCGTCATCTAGGCCGCCAGTATACTCAGAGCTACGCTTGCTTGCGATAAATTTAACCGAGTAAACATCACTTGCTTGCCAATCAGCAGTCACTGAGCCGCCCCAACCAGAGTAGTCTGTGCTTTCAATGCCAGCAACCGTTGTTGCCAAGTCATCAGGATTGTTTGGCAGCATAGATTCATCTAGCAATGGGAAGTCACCATTGAAAGGGTCATTTGAGTCAAGTGGATCTGTTAACTCGATAGTATACGGTGATTGACCAGACTCGTTCTCAACGCCGTCAAATGCAGCGGTGACAACTAAATCATTCGTTGCTTGCCATCTAATTGCTAAGCGACCACTAAACTCTTGCTCTTCGCCGATTTCTTTTTCAGGATTTGCTAAGTTGATTGCTTTACCTACACCATCACGCTCTTTATAAGAAGCACTTGCAGAAAAGCTTAGTGTGTCTGTTAACGTTTGGCTGGTATAAAGATCAGTCGCTAAACGACCGCGAGAACCTATTTTAGCTTCAACGCGTGCAACTTCTTCAGCGCCAGGTTGTTTAGTGATCACATTTACCGCACCGCCTAATGTGTTGCGGCCGTACAGTGTACCTTGTGGACCACGTAGTACTTCTACGCGTTCAACATTGGGCAGTGAAAGGTTAGAACCCATCTGACGGCCAAGGTATACACCATCAACATAAACACCAACACCGGGGTCTGTTGTGATCACATGGTCCTGTAGACCAATACCACGGATAAATACAGAAGCATGTGCAGCGTTACCTACACCATAACGAGTAATATTTAAGTTTGGAACGAACTTACCAATATCGTCTAGATTGCTGATATTAGCTTTATCAATATCACTAGCACCGATAGAAGTAATCGCAGTAGGCGTTTCGAACAAACTTTCAGTACGTTTACGAGCAGTCACTTCTATTTTTTCAAACACTTGTTTTTCTTGCTCTACATTAGCTTGTTCAGCCAATGCTGTACTAGGAAGGGCTACGGCTGCTAACACTGCAGCTGAAATCGCAGATAAACCAAGGCGAGGTAAAACTGTAATCATATAATCTCCAAAGGAATCACCGTGTGTGTACTAGTCGCGAGAGGTCGCAAACTAGAGAAGCAACAAGCTCAGTGTTATTACTTCTAGCCCTGTAATCCATAAAATCTAAATAGATTTGGACACTACAAATTTTGGGCATAAAAAAAGATGCACTAGGGGCATCTCTTTCCTCTGGAGGGGTATTATAGTCACAACTTGGGCAAATTGAAATATTTATTTAATAAAAATTACTTTTAGGGATTTTGTAACCATAATAAAACCAATGTTAGGAAATTAATTTTAATAAAAAATCGTTATAGAACAAGTAATTATACCGGATAACTGGATAATATGTTACTAAATTGAAACTTTACCTAGATTTTTACCATGGTTTATATTTGTTTGAAATAACTTCTATTGACGAATAGCGAACCTGTGAATTGTAAGACTAATTAGACTTAGCGACAAACGGTAGACGAAAAAAAACCAGCCTAAGCTGGTTTATTTATTTGGTGCGAATGGGGGGACTTGAACCCCCATGGCCGAAGCCACCACCCCCTCAAGATGGCGTGTCTACCAATTCCACCACATTCGCAAATTCGGTGTATTTCCTAATGATTAGTTAGGTACGTCAGAAGCTGGATTTTCTTCTGTCGCTGGCACATCATTTGAAGCTGGAACCGTTGTTGCAGCAGCTGGTGCCTCTAGATTTTCCCACTCATTAGTCTTTTTAATCTGACCCGTAGTTAGGTTACCTAGAACAATACTTAGCACAAAGAATACCGTTGCTAAGATTGTTGTTGTCTTGGTCATAAAGTTGCCTGCGCCTGATGAGCCAAAAACTGTCGCTGATGCACCTGCACCGAACGAAGAGCCCATATCTGCGCCTTTACCTTGTTGAATTAACACCATACCAATTAATGCTAATGCCACAATTAAGTAAACAACCATTAGAATTTCGTACATTTACTTATCCTTTTGCACTTCTGCATATAGCAGCGAAACTCTCAGGTTTTAGGCTTGCGCCACCGATAAGTCCACCATCTATATCGTCTTGTGCGAATAACAATTCACTGTTCTGTTCATTAACACTGCCACCATAAAGAAGTTGCAGTGATTGTGCAATTTGCTTGTCATTGCCTGAAAGCAAATCACGTATAAATTTGTGTACTGCTTGCGCTTGCTCAGGAGATGCTGTCTTACCAGTACCAATAGCCCAAACAGGTTCGTATGCTATCACAGAGTTTGCTAGCGCTGCTACACCTAATTTGGTGATAACTGCGTTTATTTGCCTAGCAACTACTTGCTCTGTCTGCCCATTTTCTCTTTCTTCTTCGGTCTCACCAACACATAAAATTGGTGTCAAACCTTGTTCTTGAGCTTGTGCAAATTTATTAGCAACATCTTCATCGCTTTCGCCATAAATAGCTCGACGCTCTGAATGACCAACTAAGGTATATGTTGCACCTAGCGATTTTGCTAGGGACGCCTGAATTTCTCCAGTGTACGCGCCTTCTTTGTATTCCGAAACAGTTTGTGTTCCGACAGTAAGCCCTTTACTTGCTGCTTGCTCAATGAGCATGGCAGGAGGAAAAACAATTACATCTGCTTGAAATGTTTGATTGCTTACTGCTTCTGATATTTGGTCAATGAGGTCTTTTGAGCCATTCATTTTCCAATTACCAGCAACAATTTGCTTTCTAGTTGTCATACGATACTCCGCAGTAGAAAGCGGGTGAGATACTAACTCTACTCACCCGAAGTTACAAGAAATAAATTTAATTTTTGGTTTAATTGCTCACAGATTCAACAACTTCAGCGATTTTTTGGGCAAAATCGATAACTTGCTTCTGTTGTTGAGCTTCAACCATGACGCGAACCACTGGCTCTGTACCAGATTTACGCAATAGCACTCTGCCCTTACCTGCAAGCTGAGTTTCAACTTCAGCGACGACTGCTTTAACAGCGTCTTGCTCAGTTGGATCATCTTTAGTGCTATAACGCACGTTAATCATCTTCATTGGGTATTTGCTAAAACCTTCACCCAAATCTTTTAATGTTTTATTCTGCGCAACCATGGCTGCAAGCACTTGTAAGCTAGAGACAATGCCATCACCGGTGCTGATCAGGTCCAGATTTAAAACGTGACCTGAACTTTCGCCGCCGATTTTCCAGCCTTTCTCACCAAGAAGCTCCATCACATAGCGGTCACCGACCTTACTGCGCTCAAAAGCAATTCCGCGTGATTTAAGGGCGTTTTCGAGCCCCATGTTAGACATTACCGTACCGACAACACCGCCACCTAATGTGCCATCGGCATGAGCTTGGCATGCAATAATATAGACGATATCATCACCATCAAATACATGGCCGTCGTGATCAACCATCATAACTCGGTCACCATCACCGTCATAAGCGATACCAACATCCGCTTGATGTTCAAGCACGGCTTTTTTCAACGCTTCGACATGCGTTGCACCGCATTTTTCGTTGATGTTAACACCATTCGGTTCACATGCAGTTGTGATCACATCCGCACCAAGTTCACGCATTACGCTAGGCGCAATGTGATAAGTCGCGCCATTTGCGCAGTCCAATACCACTTTCAACCCTTCAAGCGATAGCTCTTTAGGAAACTGGCCTTTACAAAATTCGATATAGCGACCGTCCGCACTTTCTAGACGCTTAGCTTTACCGAGCTTCTCAGACGCTACACACGTCATCGGTTCATCCAGCTTTGCTTCTATTGCAAGTTCCACCTCGTCAGGGAGCTTTTTGCCATCGCCACCAAAAAACTTGATGCCATTATCATGGTATGGATTATGAGATGCACTGATCACAATACCAGCCTCAGCTCTGAACGTTTGCGTCAAATAAGCAACAGCAGGTGTCGGCATCGGCCCTAATAAAATCACATTGATCCCAGCGGCAATTAATCCAGCCTCTAACGCGGTTTCAAGAAGGTAGCCAGAAATACGGGTATCCTTGCCAATAATTACCTTTTTGGTACCACGCTCAGACAGCACTTTTCCAGCCGCCCAGCCTAGTTTCATTGCAAACTCAGGCGTAATTGGGAACTCGCCCACCATGCCCCTTACACCATCCGTACCGAAGTACTTTCTTGTTGTCATTGAGTAACTCCATTGACCGACGCTAGCCATACATTAAGCGCGTCGCTTGTTTCTTTTACGTCATGAACACGAATTATGTGCGCGCCTTTCTGCACACATATCAGTGCACCAGCTAGACTCGCAGCTACGCGCTCATGCGTTTCCCGAGTGAGTAGTTGTCCAAACATGGACTTTCTAGAGAGACCTGTCAGAATAGGCAAATCGAAAGCATGAAACTTGTCCAGCCCGCCTAATATCTGAAAGTTATGCTCTAGAGATTTACCGAAGCCAAAGCCAGGATCTAAAATCAGCCGATTGATATCAATCCCAGCTTGCTTGCACGCACTGATCCTAGCTTTGAAAAACTGACTGATGTCTGAAAATAAGTCATCATAGTGAGGGTTATTTTGCATTGAGCGAGGTTGACCTTGCATATGCATTAAACAAATTGGTACATCCCTGTATTGAGCTGCGGCTTCGAGCGCACCTGGCTCTTGCAACGCTCGAACATCATTAATGATATCAGCGCCAGCCTCTATTGCTTGCTTCATCACCTCGGCTTTACTGGTATCTACCGAAATCACACAGTTGGAGTGTGTACGAATTGCTTTAATAACCGGTATTACGCGCTGTAATTCTTCTTCTAGTTGTACGTCTGGCGCGCCGGGACGAGTGGACTCTCCACCTATGTCTAAGATGGTAGCGCCTTGTGAAAGCATTAAATTTGCTTGCTCTATCGCACTATCAAGGTGAGTAAAATGTCCACCGTCAGAAAATGAGTCGGGAGTAACATTTAAAATCCCCATTACTTGAGGCTTATCTAAACTAAGGGTGCGCCCTTTGGGTAAACGTAACTCGTACATTCTATACCTATTTTCTGTAGTTTAAGTTTGATGATAACGAAAGGCTTATAGCAGTTGATTTAAGTTCTCGCATTGAGTGCTGATAAAACTTATATCAACTGATACAAAAAAGCCCCGATTGCTCGGGGCTGTCGTATTCTACCTAATCTTACGATTTGTCATCAAGTTCTGAGTTTGATGATGTGTCGTGTGACTGCTCTTCTGCTGGTTTTTCAGCTTTAGGCTCAGGTTTTACTTCTGTTACTTTCGCAGATTCCGCTTTTTTCTCTGGCTTAATGTCATGCGCATCCCTTGGTGGACGAACATCACGGCGCTCCATTAGATCATCAATCTGCAATGCATCAATCGTTTCGTATTTCATCAACGCGTCTTTCATCGTGTGAAGAATATCCATATTATCTTTTAGGATTTGCTCCGCACGTTGGTAGTTGCGATCAATGAAATCTTTAATTTCAGCATCAATAAGCTTAGCGGTTTCATCCGACATACCTGACATGCGGTGAGAACCACCACCCATGTACATCTCGCCTTGCTCTTCCAAATACATCTGTGGACCCAGTTTCGGACTTAAGCCCCACTGAGTAACCATTTTCTTAGCAATATCGGTTGCGCGCTCAATATCGTTGCTCGCGCCTGTCGTTACTTTGTCATCGCCGTAAATCAGCGCTTCAGCGATACGACCACCGTATAAACTCGAAAGCATAGATTCTAGGTGTTGCTTAGAGTGACTTACACGGTCTTGCTCCGGTAAGTACATTGTTACACCCAGCGCGCGACCACGTGGAATAATCGACACTTTATATACAGGATCATGTTCAGGCACTAAACGACCTACAATCGCGTGACCGGCTTCGTGATAAGCCGTCATTTCCTTCTCTTGCTCGCTCATCACCATGGACTTACGCTCAGCACCCATCATGATTTTATCTTTCGCGGCGTCAAACTCCGCCATACTTACTTTACGCTTGTTGCCGCGAGCAGCAAACAGTGCAGCTTCATTCACAAGGTTAGCTAAGTCAGCACCAGAAAAACCCGGCGTACCACGTGCAATAACAGACGCTTCAACATTATCGTCTAATGGCACTTTACGCATGTGTACGTTTAAGATTTGTTCACGACCACGAATATCCGGAAGACCAACTACGACTTGGCGATCGAAACGACCAGGACGTAATAATGCAGGGTCTAATACATCAGGACGGTTAGTAGCAGCGATAACAATAATACCTTCGTTACCCTCAAAGCCATCCATTTCTACAAGCATTTGGTTAAGTGTTTGCTCTCGCTCGTCGTGACCACCGCCCATACCAGCACCACGCTTACGGCCTACCGCATCGATTTCATCGATAAAGATGATACAAGGCGCAGCTTTCTTTGCCTGTTCAAACATATCACGAACACGAGATGCACCAACACCAACAAACATTTCTACGAAGTCAGAACCGGATATAGTAAAGAATGGTACTTTTGCTTCACCAGCAACGGCTTTCGCAAGTAGAGTTTTACCCGTACCAGGAGGACCAACCATTAACACGCCTTTCGGAATGCTACCGCCCAACTTTTGGAACTTTGACGGGTCACGCAAGAAATCTACTAGCTCAGTAACATCCTCTTTCGCCTCGTCACAACCAGCAACATCCGCGAATGTTGTCTTAACTTGGTCTTCGCTCATTAATCGAGCTTTACTTTTGCCAAACGACATCGCGCCTTTGCCGCCACCGCCTTGCATTTGGCGCATGAAGAAAATCCATACCCCAATAAGCAAAAGCATTGGAAACCAAGAAATAAAGATGTTTGCAAGAAACGATTGCTCTTCTGGCGCAACGCCTTTGATGTTTACATCGTTCTTAAGTAAGTCATTAACTAAATCCAAATCAGTTAATGGGATCACTGTTTGAAAACGATCGCCACTTGAACGAACGCCACTAATCACGCCGGTTTGACGATCAATACTGACTTCTCTTACAGAGCCATTGCGCACATCCTTTACAAATTGTGTGTAACTCGTTTGGCGATCATATTGTTCGCCACCGTTAAAGCTCTGGAACACAGTCATTAGCACTACTGCAATCACTAACCAGAGTATTAGATTTTTAGCCATATCGCTCAAGGAGTTAACCTCTTGTATCCAAAAAAATTCAAATTCAACTTGATGCTTTCCAACTGTACTACAGTTTGTAACCTGTCGCCACTACATATACTTCACGTGAACGAGGACGAGACGCTTTTGGTTTACGGATCTTTACGACCTTAAAACAATTACGTACCTCTTGTACAAATTGATCAAAGCCTTCTCCTTGGAAAACTTTAACCGCAAATGCACCGTTTGGTTTTAGCACTTGATGGCACATATCTAATGCTAGCTCGACCAGATACATACTGCCAGATTGATCGGTTGACATATTTCCGCTCATATTTGGTGCCATATCAGAAAAAACCACATCAACATTCTTACCGTTTATTCTATCAAGTAACGCATTTAATACCGCTTCTTCTCTGAAGTCCCCCTGAAGGAAATCGACACCCGCTAATGAGTCCATCGGTAAGATATCACAAGCAATAACTTGTCCGTCAATATCTACCTGCTCTGCGAGATACTGCGACCAGCTCCCCGGAGCAGCTCCTAAATCAACTACCGTCATTCCTTTACGGATCAATTTATCCTTTTGCTGGACTTCTTCCAGCTTAAAAACCGCTCGTGAACGATAGCCACGTTTTTGGGCTTCATGCACATACGGGTCTTCTACGTGTTCTTTTAACCAACGTTTCGAACTGGCGGAATGTTTTTTATTTGCCATATTAACTACAACTCATTAGTAATATTGTCTAGATGGCGTTAGAATATCGATAATTCAAGCCTTTTAATAAATAAGATTGTATCAATATGACCTTATCAAATAAACAAAAGCAGTTCCTAAAAGGGCTAGCTCATTCTTTAAATCCAGTTGTTCTTCTAGGCGCAAACGGCCTAACCGAAGGCGTCATGGCTGAAATTGAGCAAAACCTGAACATTCACGAACTTATCAAGGTAAAAGTACCAACCAATGATCGTGAAACTAAGAAACTGATTTTTGAAGCAATTGTTCGTGAAACAAATGCACATAAAGTACAAACCATTGGCCATATCATTGTATTGTACCGCCAAAGCGAAGACAAAAAGATCCAGTTACCTCGTAACTAATCTTTGTTGTCTGCGACGTTTTCACCTGAAGACGTCGCAATCTCTTGTAATAAACTCGCTTCTTCTGCTTTTACTTTCTTAATTTCCTGCTCACTCACCTGAGGCAGTAATTTCTTCTCAAGCGCCAATGCGTCAACAATAAAGTCGTTCGTTAGCTGATTAATAATGCCACTCTCTGCATTTAACAGTAGACTAAACCCAATTCCAAGCTCTGGAATAATCACCACATCGGTACGATAACCTTGCACCCAGCCACTATGGTAATAGAGCAATTTGCCATCATAGCGATAAATTCGCCATCCAAGTCCATAGTAAGCTTCTTCTACATGACCACGCCAAACACGCCTGCGCAGCTCACGTTTCGTCAACGTATACGGCACTGATTGCTTACTCAGAGCATCTGGTGATAAAACACTTGGATACAGACCTAATTGTGCTTTTAACCACTGCGCCATATCAGCAGCACTGGCGTTTACACCAGCTGCGGGGAGCACTTTATAATAATGCGGCTTTAATTTAGCGGTATGCCAACGCTTTCGCCCTCTGACATGCGGCCACGCAAAATTATCATTTTTTGTCATTTGCTCGTAGCCTAGACCGGCGTCATGCATATTAAGTGGCGCGAAAACAAACTCTTCCATCCAAGTTTTGTAACTAATGTTCGTCGCCTGCTCGATAACATCTCCAATTAAGCTAAACATGACATTTTGATAACCATAACACTCCCCGGGCTTACATAACGCTTTGACTTGCAGTAAGCGCTCAACAATTTGTGGGTAGTCCATACGAGACTCGATTAAATTATCGTAGGCATTAGGCACTAAGCCACTCGAGTGACTTAACAAATGATAGAGCTTAAGTTGGCTATAATCACCTTTGGCGACTTGCGGCAAATAGCTACCCACTCTATCGTCAATATTAAAATACCCTTCGCTCGCCAATTTAGCCGTTAGACTTCCTGCAAACGTTTTTGAAACCGATGCCAAGCGAAAGCGAGTTTGTTCGTTGACCACACTTCCTTGTCGACTTTTTGTCTTGCCAAAACCTTCTGCGTAGCTGCCGTGCTCGACATGCACGACGGATAAAGCAGCACCGGGCACCGATTTTTCTTTTAGTTTGCGCTCGACTTGCTTAGAATAGCTCTTTAAAAATTGTGACCATTGCTGGTTTGGGGTTTTTGCAATCGTTATTTTTGGATAACTAATGCAAAAAAAACAAACTAATGTGAGAATTAGCGACTTCATAATGACTCATTTCATTAACACTCGCCCGCCATACTAACATGATGAATTGGCGGAACTCACTAAATATAAGAAAATAACTGTTTAATTGAGGTATTTTAATGCGTTTAGTGCTAGCAGCTCTATGTACAAGTCTACTTTTTGGATGTGTCACCACAGCGCCATTAGCGCCAAAGTTAGATGTACCTAAGAAGCCACTACTAAAAAAGTCTGTTTATCAAATCAGCTATAGTACCGAACTTAATTCCGCACGAATTAAATCAGTGCAATTGCCAGCTCATCCACTTGCTCAAGGTGACACAGTCTACATCAATGCCGATAAGGTAAGCTTGACTGATACACTGAGAAAGCAGATTGTTGCTTTACTTGAGAAAAAAGGTCTGAAAGTTGTTGCAGCTAAAAACGCAAACTACACGCTAACGATTCATCAACTTGATTTGGAATTTGCAGCTAATAAAACGTACGCACTGGATAGGCCAAGAAATCCACATCCACATATTGCTGAACTTGCTCAAAATTCGCCAGCATTTCAATGTACTAATATTGTAGCTTCTGTCAGTATGCGTTTAGCGCATCAAGCATCATCCGATGTTGTCTGGTTTGCCAAGTCATCGGTAGATAGCGCAGGCTTCCAAGGTATCCCTTTACAATTCACCTTTACTGAAGTGGAAAAAATAGAAAACGAACACGATGTACTGTCGTTTATCGTCGCACAAAATACCGACGAGGCACGCCGTCAACGTGGCGAGAAGCCGGTTGATATTCCTCCTTACAAGGTAACTAAAACGGTTTCACCGCTTGAGAAAACCGCTGGTGCATGTACCCAAACGGAAGTGTCAGCGTTAACTGCGGATATGCAAAAACACTTGGCCGAGAGTTTAATTGAAAAGCTAAACGTTAAGTAACATAAGTACTCGCCAGTTTGACAGAGGTCAACTGCAGGCTGGCACTACACTTATTTACAGACAATAACGCTTTTAGGATTATACTCGACGCAGAAAAATAAAAAGTTCGGAGTAAAGACATGGAGCAATACGGCACAATTTTATTGGTTGAAGATGATACTTCATTGGCGCAATGGGTCGCCGAATATCTTGATAACCAAGGCTATAAAACACATTGCTGTTATCGCGGTGATGAAGTTATTGAACGTGTTAAGTCACTAGACCCCGACCTTGTTTTACTTGATCTTATGCTCCCTGGCAAGGACGGTATCAGTGTATGCCGCGACTTACGTCAGTTTTATAACAAGCCTGTTATTATGCTCACTGCCAAAGATGAAGAAATGGATGAAGTCATCGGTTTGGAAGTCGGTGCTAGCGATTACGTTATCAAGCCTGTTCGTCCTCGTGCCTTACTCGCTCGGATCAAAGCAAATGTGCGCGCTGCACAGGAAAAACCGCAAGATCAACACGCAGCCAATCACGAACTCGTAGTTGGACAGCTATGTATCGACACTCAAGCTCGCAAAGTCAGTGTTGCTGGCCAAGAAGTCATTGTTTCTAGTGCTGAATATCTACTACTGCAATTTTTAGCCAGTCACGCTGGTGAAGTTGTCTCTCGCGATGCGGTATTTAAAGCGACAAAAGGGAGAGAGTATGACGGCCTCGACAGAAGCGTTGATGTACTCATTTCTGCCTTGCGTAAAAAGTTTAATGATGATCCTCAAAACCCAGAAAAAATTAAAACGGTGTGGGGTAAAGGATATCTACTCGTACCATCAGCTTGGTAATGAAGGTCGCAAGCTAATATCGTGAAGAAACTCTACATCTACTTACTCGCTGGTGCATTGATTTCGATCTTTGCACTGGGTTGGGTGATCGACACCTACAATCAGCAAACCGCTCCCTTAGAAGATAGTTTTGAGTGGCAAAGCAAGCTGATCACCGGCCTTGCGAAGCAAGTTGCAAATATAGAGCAGGAAGAGCGCGAAAATGCAACAGCTTTAATTGCCCAACAATTCGACATCAACATTCGTTATAAAGATGGCGATACTTTAGCCATGCCGCCCGAATTAAAGCAACAGATGTTACTACCTGATGGGTTAGTGATAGAGAATGAGAATGTATATCTGCTAAAAACAACCCCTGAAATGGCGCCTGATTACGTTGAACTTGAATGGGAGCCTCAGGTTGAACAGGCAGATTACGACGTATTGCTGACGTTATTTTTCTACGGTGGCATTTGCGCAATATTATGGTTTATTCTCTCTCCGTTAGTTAAACGCTTGATCGTTCTCAACACTGCAGCAAAGCACTTTGCCAGCGGTAATCTAAGCGCGCGCATCGCCCCCAATCATTTCACTTACATCCGTGACTTAGAAAACACCTTTAATCGCATGGCAAGCCAAATAGAGAAGTTAATGGCTGAGAATAAGCTAATGGCCTCCAGTCTTTCTCATGACATTCGAACACCTGTTGCGTGTTTAAGATTTGGCCTAGATGCAGCGTTAGATGAAAGTGATATTGATGCTATTCACGACTATTTGGCGCGCATGGAAAAAGATCTAGATCAAATGGAAGATATGCTCTCGAGCTATCTATCTTTTGCGACGCTTGAACAAAAGTCTCATTTACTCAAGCACGAAGTAACAACCCTATCTCGCTATGGTCAAGACCTGATGCAGCAAATGCAACCAAAGCTGCAAAAGAACCAGCTGTCTGGCCGCGTAGAAATTCCTGAACACTTAATGATCCATGGTGACTTACATTGGCTTGCAAGAGCGGTAAGTAATTTGATCAGCAATGCCTGTGATTTTGCCACTGCCTGTGTGTTATTAAGTGCACACCGCACCGAGCATTGGCTCATTATTACCGTTGAAGACGATGGCCCTGGGATCGCGAGACAAAATTGGGATAAAGTCTTTAGTCCTTTCTTTCAAGAGCAAACTCACCGTAACCGTGCAGGTAAAAGCTACGGCTTAGGCCTTGCAATCGTTGCAAAAGTTATGGATTGGCATCATGGTACAGCCACCGTTAGCCAGTCAGAACGATTAGGTGGCGCAAAATTTGTGCTTTCGCTACCCTGTAAAGAAAAATAATTATTGTAAATAAGTCGCTACACGTCGACTTATCTCATATAGAAATAATCGTGAAAACATTAGCTTATAAGCTAAGCTTTGCTTTTTGAGTGCAACAACTTAATTACGGCTAAATATCAGGCTAAAACTTGCGCTAAATCAAGATAATTTACTCTTTTTATTTCTTTTTAATTACAGTAGATTGTCAGCGCCGTTAGAAATTTTTAGAGAAGTATAATAATTATGAGCAATGTCCGAGGAGAGTTCAGCTCTCGCTTTGGTTTTATTATGGCCGCCGCAGGGTCGGCGGTAGGTTTGGGAAACATTTGGGGGTTTCCAACACAAACGGCATCCAATGGTGGTGCTGCGTTTGTTTTAGTTTATCTGGTTTTGGCTTTTTGTCTTGCCTATCCAGCACTAATGGCAGAACTTGTCATTGGTCGTCACGGCCAAGCAAATGCCGTATCTTCACTGCGCAAACTAACAAATACAGCATGGCAAAGTAAGCTTGCTTTTGTTGTCGGATTCGGCGGCATAATTTGTGCGGGTCTCATTTTAAGTTTCTATGCAATCGTAGCTGGGTGGATGTTTAGCGCAACACTTGAACCCATCGCAGAAGTTGCATCAATGACTCAAACGCAATCTTGGCTTGCTGACTCGTCTATGTCGCGCAACATCGTCTTTACAGCCGCCTTTATTGCACTCACCGTGCTTATAATTAGTAAAGGCGTAGAAAACGGGATTGAAAAGTGGTCAAAGCGTCTGATGCCTGCACTTATCGGTATTTTATTCTCGTTAATTGCGTATGTATTAACCCAAGAAGGTGCCGTTGAAGGACTTAAGGTGTATCTTGTTCCTGACTTTTCTTCTGTGCTCAATCCGCAGTTACTCGTTGATGCCCTAGGACAAGCATTTTTCTCGCTTTCGCTTGGTACCAGCGTGATGATCATTTACGGCTCATACATTAGTAAAAAAGAGAATTTAGTTTCACTTGGTGCCATGGTTACCTTAATCGACGTCTTTATCGCGTTCGTTGCTGGCTTACTTATCATTCCCGCCATGTATGTTGCGCAAGCGCAAGGCGTAGAGATTTTTGCAGCTGACGGCTCACTGCTAAATGAAGACACCTTAGTGTTTCAAGTATTGCCAGCATTGTTTGATAGCATGGGGAGTATAGGCCTTTTAGTAAGCTTTGCTTTCTTTGCTCTGATGAGTATTGCCGCACTCACCTCATCTATTTCAATGCTAGAAGCGCCAGTTTCTTATGCCGTTGAACGTTTTGCATTGGGCAGAGTACAGGCCACCTGGATCATCGGTACCTTGGTAACAGCCGTGAGCTTCACCATTTTGGTAAACATCGAAACCCTGTTCGGCTTTACTGTTAGCCTAACAACTAAGTTTGGCCAGCCACTACTTGGCATGCTGTGCTGTGTATTTGTCGGTTGGATTTGGCACAGAGCAAAACTGCTTAAAGAAATTGAATCAGGATGCCCGGAAGTTGGCAGTAGTTTCTTCTGGAAAGTATGGCCTTGGTACATCCGCTTCGTTTGTCCAATTGCCATTGCTGCGGTATTTTTAAATTCACTATAATTTCGCTCATAAAAAGAGGCTACTCGTAGCCTCTTTTACTTTTTCACAAATAGCATATCCTGATGTGGGATCCCATCTTCTAGATAATCTTCACCTTGCTTCACAAAACCGAGCCCAGTATAAAACTTGTCTAAATAACACTGCGCAGAAATAACTAAAGCTTCATGAGTAATATCCGTTTCACAACAAGCAATCGCGCGATGCATAAGATCATGTGCAACGCCCTGCCCTCGTAGCATTGACGAAACGATAACACGGCCAATGGATGCAGTAGTTGCTGATTTTCTATAACAACGTGCATACGCTAAAATTTGTTCATCTTTAACTAAAAATAGGTGTCGAGTGTCAGGCGCCCTATCGGTATCATCAATTTCTGGATAGGGACATGCTTGTTCCACAACGAATACCTCTACCCTTAGCTTTAAAATCTCAAAAAGCTCATCTTTAGTGAGCGCATCATAACTTTTAACTTGCCAATTCATATTATTCTCTGTCATACCAATTAGCTTTATTAAGACTAATTGGTATCATTTATGCTTGAAATAAAAACGCCCAGACAAAGCTGGGCGTTTGATTAAATTAAGTGATTATGAGAACAGCCGCTCCAACTGATCGCACAATTGAGAGATATTTACGTGATCGTGCTCAATCGTTAGATCGACGTAACCATCCCCTCGAAACGCTCTGTCCAACTCTATCAGTACATGAGTTCGATGCGCTTCAGGTACAAATGAAAGCTCAACTTCTTGTAGTCCAAATAATGCACGTGAGTTTGGTCGGTATTCTAATTCTTGGTAACAACCAGAAACAGACTGAAACTCAGACGCTCGTAAATAGCCCTTTTCTACATCCGCTTTCACTAAATGGAAACCTAAACGCTCCATCGCTGTCATACATGCTTTCACTGCTTCATTTGGATAAATGTGTAAAGCATCTTTGTCTGACGGATCGATTGCTAAATCAATGTCTAAGCCAGTTTCAATCCAAACATGACAACGGTTGAAGCCTGCATTGATTTCTGTGATTGGTGTTTCTGAATGAAGTCGAGCTTCAAAAGGAATAACTTTTTCTTCGCCTGGGCCTATCGTGAAATTATTACCTACACGCCAACGGTCAATAACATGATTACTAAAGTATTCTCCGTCTTCCCCTTCAACCTTAACTCTTGTCATTAGCGCAAGCTCTAAACCTGTTACTTCTTGGCTAACGTCACCGCCTTTTACTACAATTTGCGCTTGAAATTTCTGTCCCGGGTGCAAATGCTCTGTTTCCAATACAGTGTCTACTTTTGCCGCACCGATACCGACAGATGCTAGGATCTTCTTAAACATTACGTCTCCTGTCCGGTATGTCCTTACCTGCATCATAACCATATTTTTTCCAACTTGTCAGCGAAAATTTATAATTTATATATCAGGAGGTTTTGGTACACTGCTCATATCTTGGATAAAAATTTAAAGTTATGGAACTGCTCTATTTTGCTGTCGCATTTGCATGCGGATTTTCTGTTTATCAATTAAAGCTTCCTCCTTTAATTGGTTTTTTGATGGCAGGCTTTGTCTTAAACCTACTTGGCCATAAAACCACGGACTTACTTACCCAACTGGCAGATCTTGGTGTCACGCTGCTGCTTTTCAGCATCGGCTTAAAGTTACGAGTTGGTAACTTGATAAAGCCTCAAGTTTGGGCGCCAGCGAGTATGCACATCATTACCAGTACGGCGTTTTTCGCTAGCCTGTTGTTGATGCTAGGGGCGATGAGCCTACCTTTATTTACTGACCTAGACTGGCAAAGCGCTTTATTGGTTGGCTTTGCATTTAGCTTTTCCAGTACCGTTTTTGCGGTAAAAGTGCTGGAAGAACGCGGTGAAATGGCAAGTCTTCACGGTAAAATCTCAATCGGTATTTTGGTTATGCAAGATATCTTTGCGGTTATCTTTCTCGCCGTCAGTACGGGCAAAGTACCCAATATTTGGGCACTGGCACTGCTTGTAGTGCTACCGCTTGTACGCCCAGTTATGTTTTGGGTATTAAGCCGTTCAAAGCATGGTGAGTTACTTCCTCTTTTTGGCTTCTTTTTTGCGCTAGTCGCAGGCTATCATGCCTTTGAATTTGCGGGTCTCAAAGGAGATCTCGGTGCGCTGATCATGGGTATGATTTTTGCCCCACATAAAAAAGCCGGTGAGTTATCAAAATCACTACTGAATGTAAAAGACATCTTGCTTGTTGGCTTTTTCTTGAATATTGGTTTGAATGCCACGATTACACTGGACGCACTTTTAATAGCGATTCTACTGGTAATTGTTCTACCGATTAAAGTCTCACTTTATTATCTCTTCACCAATATGTTCAAATTGCGTGCTCGTACATCGCTATTGAGCGCTTTTACACTCACTAACTATAGCGAGTTTGGTCTTATCGTGTGTGCTGTTGCATCTGCTTCTGGTGCGGTTGCTCCTGACTGGTTAGCAGTCGTGGCTATTGCTGTTTCTATTACTTTTGTGATTGCGTCTCCGCTAAACAAACGCTCTAACGAAATCTACGTTAAATTAGAGCCTTGGTTATTAAAGTTTGAAAGCCAAGACCGCTTAGAAGAAGAGCTCCCCGTAAACCTAACCGATACCAAAATCGTAATATTTGGCATGGGAAGAATTGGAACAGGTGCTTATGAAACGATACAAGCTAGCTTCCCAGACACCGTTGCAGGTGTAGATATTAAGCCAGAGGTAGTTGAAAAACATGTATCCAGAGGCCGCAGAGTATTGACTGCCGACGCAACCGATCCTGACTTTTGGCAACGTGTAAATCATTCTGAAGTAGAAATGGTAATGCTCGCGATGCCAAAGCATATGCAAAACATTTACGCACTAGAACAGCTCAAAGCATCGGGTTATAACGGCCAAGTTACCGCCATTGCGAACTACCCTGACCAACAGAAGGAATTAGAAGAAATGGGCGTGAATTCTACCTATAACTTCTACCTTGAAGCAGGTAGTGGTTTTGCAGAACACGTAAAAGAGAAATTATTTACTTAAATTAGATATTGGTTCTCAGTATCATAATTGGTACTGAGAACTATTTTCATATTCAGATCATTGTGTTACGTCTAGACGTCTATTTTCATTGTTTCATTCCTCTCATTATTCGATTTACAAAGCTTTACATCCAAGATGGTAATTTGCCCCCACTTCAGAGTAAACTGATCACATCGGACATGGCGTAAGTATCTATTTTATGAACATAAATTGATACCGAATGCCTTTTGAACATCGTGTCACTGGATTGTGAACAAGCTATACCTTTGGGGGTTTTATGATTAAGAATAAATCTAATGGTCAATTTTCTGCAGTAGTGGATGACGTCAAGGCTGCGCCTTTTTCAGACCTCCAAGAAAGACTAGACGCAATTCAGGACAGCGGCATGACAGCGCTGGCAATTCGCAATATCCTATTTCATAAAATGCTCGATATGCACGCAGTACCAAACGATCATTATTTAAGAGATGAAGAAACTCCGAGCCGTTTAGACGATCCAAAACTAATTGAGAAGTTAAATGAGCTAGGCTTTTTCCGCAGCAAGCCTTCATTGCAACTACACTAGTAAAGATTTAGGGAGCCTACTCTCCCACATAGGCTGACAATGCCCGTCGTCAGCCTATTTTCCTCTTCCAACGATAAGCCTTTTCCTTTTACCTAAGTATGCTTATTCACAGTAATAAAAAACGTAAGCTATTACGGCGATTAGCAACAGCAACTTTTCCCTGCAAAGAAGTAGAGCTGAATAACCTAGGTTAGTCACCCTGCGAAGATTTAAGTGGTGGGTTATTTTTCTTTTTCGGTAATAACGTTTTCCAAGCCTGCTTAAATGGCTTCAAATAAATCGCGGTCAGTGAATCATGCCCTGCATCATATTGTCCGACCCCAATGGTAATTTTACCCGCACTCGAGGCCTTAATCAGCGAACCATACATCCGATCCCAAATGGCAAGTGCTGAGCCTAAATTGGTATCAAAGTGAATTGGATTGTCACTGTGATGTACTTGATGTTGTGCCGGGCTAATAAACCAATTCTCTAGTCTATCACCCCAACTCAGCCAGATATGTGAATGCCTTAAATTGGCCCCAAAGATATTAAATAAAAAGACAAACGCATTCGCACCAAGAATATCGTACATACTCAAACTACTGCCAAATACGTAATACCCTATTCCAACCACAATTCCTTGGGTTAATGCCATACGACAGGCGTACAGGTAGCTTTCAACGGGATGTGAACGATAAATGGTAAAGGGGGTCAGGACTTTTGCAGAATGGTGCACCTTGTGAAACTCCCAAAAGAATGGGATTTTATGTAGGAGCAGGTGCAGCAAGAACCGAGTGAGGTCATCGACTATAAACAAAAATAACGTAAATAGTCCAATCACCACCCATTCTGGCGCTTCAAGATGTAACGCTGGGCCAAAAAGCACTTCAAGCCCACCTGATAACCCCAACGCCACCGGTACCATAGTCAACACGATAGGCGTAAACGTCGCTGCCTTTATCAATCGATTTGTGAGCAATAAACAGTAATCGAGCTTGGCGCTTTTGCACCACCACACTTGCTTGGGAAACAGAAACTTTAAAAAACCTTTACCAGAGCGCGCTTTTTCTGTGGCGATATAAACAGGAACAGCCATTAAAATAGCACTAAACAAGTATGGCAAATACACTCTTTTATTGGCATCGAACAAGTAGCCAGGGAGTTCAGTAATGCTTTGCCATAATTGCTCTAACATAGTCATTTCCATCAAAAAGAAACAATGAATTCATATATTTTTGGAATAGCTCCATTGGTCTAGCGACAAGCCGCCATGAAGCTGCGGCTCTTACTCAAGAGCCGCATAGACAATCAATTAAAACTGGTATTTATAACCTACACTAAATTGTCTTGGTTTGCCCGGACGTGCGCCATACGGGCGACGACTGACAATTTCTGCTTCGTCGAACAAGTTGTCGATTTTAGCATAAACTTGACCATACTGACCTAGCTCGTAACTTGCGGATACATCAACGATCGTTGTGCTAGGCACCTTGGCACCTTCAAGTACAAGCTCAAAGTCTTCAGTGCTTCTGCCAGCAGCTTCGCTCATCTCACTGATATATTTGATAGCTACGTTAACTTTCCAGTCACTTGCTGCAAGGCCAATATTAAAAGTGGCTTGATGAGACGGCAAATACGGAAGCTCATCACCATTTTTAATATAACCCCATTGTGCAAACGTTGTCGCACGCTCATTTTGGAACTCACCTTTAGTATAGGTGTAGGTCAGGCTGTAAGGGATATCCAGTTGAAGATTCAAAGGATAACGCTGCGCAAACTGCATCTCTAGACCGTAAACATCCACCTCACCGCCACTAAACTGCTGGTCTTGTTGGTCATTAACACCACAGTTAGACTGACCACAGCTTTCATTCAGATTCTCATAGTCATTGAAAAAGCTCACAATCTCAAACTGCGTCACACCATCATTAAAGCGCCCACCAAATTCGTAGTTAACACTCTTCTCAAGCTCTATATCCGGATCTTGTTGTGGTGAAGAAGGTACAAAACCTTGGTGCACGCCAAATAAGAGACCAGCATCATCAGAAAGCTGATAGAAACCACTTAGGCTAGGTAGCCAAATACGAGTGGTTTTATCAATCCAAACATCGGCATTTTTATTGTCTTGGTATGACATGTCCATCAGTTCGCCACGAAGACCAAGGCCTAGTGTCAACGCATCAAATTGTACTTTATCTTCTAGATATACCGACCACGCTTTGGTATTTTCAGTATTCAGCGATGTAAACTGCTTTGAACCCTCAAGCAACACAGGTGAACCACCTTCCATTGCATACGCTTGCTCAAAGTGTTTGCGCTCAATTTCATCTTCGTGGAAACGCACACCAACTGCGACGTCATGGGTTAAGTTAAACAGGCTAAAGCTCGTATTGGCATCGACTTGAAGACCTTGAGAGAAATATTCACGATCATTAGTTCCCATATTCAAAAAGATATTTGAACCCGCAACGACAGAGTCCCTTGCCCCTGTGATCACGCCGTACTCATTTGCAAAAGTCTCTGGGTTTGCCATGATTTTTGACAGTGATGGTCCACTTTTGCTCCCCACACTATTGAGCTTGAGCCAAGCTCGCTCATAGTCATTACGGTACAATCTTGTTGTAACGTTAAAGTCTTTGCCATCAAGCACATGGGATAACATTATCTGAGTATGCTTAGTATCCATCTCTGCAGGCTGAGACGCTGCATATCGACGATACGGGTTTTCAGCAAAATCTGCATCCGTTAAACCAAGGTAAGTTTCATCGGACAACTCGTCGGCATAGCTGAGTTTTAAGCCAAACGTATGGTTTAGCTCACCTTGAGAAAGTTTATAATTAAACTTGGCTAATATATCGTTCTTCTCAAACCCCGTATCACCACCGCCATCAAGCTCTTTAAAACCATCGGCTTGTAGGTTTACCGCTTCGAATAAGAAGCCGACATTATTTACTACTGAACCGTAGTAACCGTGTGCTTTGGAATAACCGTCGCTGCCAGCCGCAACATCAATACCGCCTTCTGTAAATTCTGGCACTTGGCGAGTCACTAAGTTGAGCGCACCAGCAATTGTTTGCGGACCATGCTTGATAGCCGCAGGCCCTTTGAACACCTCAACCGCTGTCATACGAGTCGTAACCGGAAAATAATAAGCAGCCGGCGCAGAATAAGGAGCTGGGCCAATGAGCACACCGTCTTCCATAATGGTGATTTTTTTGCTTCGCTCAGGTGTTACACCACGAAAACCAATGTTTGGTCGCAGGCCATAACCATCCTCTTCACGAATATTAACGCCAGGTACATTGGAAAGAATACGGTGAATATCGTCGTATTCGTATTCTGCCAACTGCGCTTCTGACAACAAGGTTGCAGAGCCGGCTTCTTTTCGCAATTTATCGTGATGGCTGATAATAGAGATATGCTCAATATCTTGATTATCATCCGCAGCTTGCGCTTGAGGTAGTGCAAAAATTACCGCTACCGCTAATAAAGATTTCTTCATGTTCATGCGCTTAGTCATTGTCACCTGCCGAAGTTTGTGGAAGTTCTAGGGCGAGCTTTTCGATAAACTCGGTCTTTAAATCATCCGTCACTTTTTTAACGTCTGTATGCGTTTGCGTCACTTGCTCTGTAGAACCTGCAAGCTCAGCTTTCAGGCTCGCATTCATCGCAAGCAGAGTAGCTTCTGCATCAGCTAGCCCTGCAAGCATGCGCTCTTTTACATCACTACCATTCTCAGCATCTAAAAAGTCGTCAAAGCCCAATGTATTCTCAGCATCTTGGCCATTACCAGTGAAGATGTTTCTAAATGCTCTGATGTTAGCAAGTAAATTCTCTTTCGAATGTTCTGCAATTGGCGACTCCACCGCTTCAGGGCAAGCCTCTAAACCACACGCATTCGGAAAACCTAGGCCTAACGGCGTCGCTATTTTGCCGTCTTTTAGCTCTTCGGTCATGTAAAATAGCGCCTTTGATATTTCATTGAGCGCTAAGTGAGGCGTGTCAAACGGTGACCCTGGTTGTCCTGCATTAACAAGTTTAGCTGCGTAGCCATTTTCTCCACTCCATTGAGACAGAAGTGAACTACTCTGTGCTTCAATGTCTTTAGCCACTTCCGTCGCAAACTCACAACGCGCAACCGCTCTTTCCTGAGTTGAACGGCTATTCCATGGTGCCAACGCATCATTCACTGACGAGCAGTTGTGATCAAGATTGGCATTGAATAGAAGGTGCTCTAAGGCAGTTAAGCCTTTACGGTTTGCAGTACGCTCAGAGATATTATAAGGATTGCTAGCATTACCGTTAATAACGCCATCCTCAAAATACACTACATCCAAGTCGATATCACATAATGAGCCTGTAGCGGGCCAAACATAAATATTATTTTTAAGCTCTTTACTATTGGCAGTAAGTGGACCCATTTGCATCAATTCAACATACTGCCACCCAACCATAGCGTTGCGCCAACTTTGTTGAGCATTTTGCTTTAACGCAGCGGTATTTTCAGCCAGTACTTTTTCAGCACTACAATAACTCGCAACTTCAAGTTGTTGTGTTACAGCGAGTTCATTGAATTGCTCAATTGCAGGGGTAAGCACATTATTCACAAGGTTACTTACCAGGGCCGCTTCATCAAATTGCGTAGGTAAAGTTGGGTTATCCGTTCCAGAGTTATTATCCTTCACTCCAGGTCCTTGGCTACTTGAAGTACTTTCACCACAACCAGACAATACCAAAGCCACAGCGACGGCAGCAGCACTTAAACGTTTAGATACTCTCATTTGTATTCTCTATTATCTATATACAACAAAAGGTTAGCAGAATTAACGGCTAACCTTTTAACGTTATAAACGAAAATTTAGATTACCAGCTGGCAACATTCTCAGCATCGAAATCATATGCAGTTGCAATGATTTCTCGCGCTTCCAATAAAGCAGTCTTATAAGCTTCCACTTTATCTGCCGCGAATTCAGGCTTATCACCCATTAATTCATGGATTTTAACAAAATCTGCATCTGTAACAGGAGAAAACGGATTAAACTGGAAGTTTAATGCGAAGCCTTTCATTTCAGACCAGTGCTTTGCTACTGCATAGAATTGATCAGCATCAAAATCACCTGATGCGATATCATCTAAATCACCATCATCATTTGAGATTGTATCATTGATATAATGCACAACGGTTGCAGCGATAGACTTTTCCCATGCTAACAACGCTTGATTACGCAATGCTTCTAAGCGTGCTTTGTCCTCGTCTGACCACTGCGCAACATTAGTACCAACATTAGCGTTGATAAGTTTACGCGCTTCAATAAATGCTAATTGTGCTTCAGCGCTGAAGTCTGTTGGGTTAGCGTTAGATTTAGTGCCACGGTCACGCTTTGCTGCATTGGTTGAGTTACCAAAGTTAAATTCAGATAGTAGATCGATTTCGCCGTCATTATCCAAATCATGATAACCACTTGCATACGCTTCACGGCCACCTTTAGCTGAAAGTTCATCGTCTGTGTAGTCTAGATAATCAACAGCAGCACCGAAATAGCCATAGCCTTCATCAAACTTGTGTTCAAGTTCAGTGTAGCTTTTGCCATCCGCTAATGTCGCGTTATCAGCTGACTTTTCACCAATGAGTAAATCATCTAGATAATCGTCCGCACCTTGAGAAAGCGATACTGCACCGTTTAAGTGTTTTTGCATTAGCTGGGCAAGATCAAGGCCTTCCGGTGTTACATATAGTTTGTTCAGCGTGATAGCTGTGCCATTATGCTCTGCTTTGATTGTTGAGCCATTTTCAAATTGCTGAAGTTGCGCTTGTAGCAGGTCTAAATAGTGTAGGGCTAAACCTTCAGGTGTTTTTGGCTGTGTACCAAAGTTAACCCAACCAGCCATGACACCATCCTCTTCCCATGCTTTATGCATATTAGAGGTATCACGTCCCGCAATTTTACCACCTTCGCCAGCGACGTTTTTCAGTGAACTTGAAATTTGTCCTAATGTAGTTTGTGCAGCGTTTGCGGCAACAGCGAAATCAAGGGTTTCATCCAAGACCACTGTGTCTGTCGGCATTAAGAAGGTTTTAATCTCAGTGATTGCCGCTTCAGCTGTTTTTTGCTCCGCCGCATTACCCACAGTTTCATTATTAAGCTTACCCATTAGGCTCTTAATATGAACCATAGCTGCGTGACGTGCGATTTGGCCAGAATAAGAAACTGAAGATTCGCCTTGTGTGTTATTAAAGGCATAGCGGTTTACACCCGCTTTGTTTTCTTCAGCAATTTGTTGAACAGCAATTTCAGCTTCAACTTCTGTTTTTTCGCCTTTGCTGTCGGTTGCAGTGATAGTTACCGATACTTTACCGCCTTCAACCTGTTCGAAGTTTAGTGCGTTTGCAGCTTTGAGCTTAACCGCACCATCAACAATTTCAAAACGGTTGTCAGAGATGGTTAGTGTCAATGCACTTACTTCATCGCTATCGTCAGAAAAAGAGATATTTGCAACCGCAGCACCAAGCGTATCCTCAGATACTGATGCACTGTCTACGGTAATAGTAGGTGCAGCATTGGTGGCTGGAGGTGGTGTTGTGTTGTTATCATCGTTGTCATTTGAGTTGCTGCTAGAGCCACCACATGCGGTGAGGCCTAAAGTTGCAGCGAGAATAGCAGTCGTTAACAGAGACTTTTTAAGTGCCATTGAATTGTTCCTTTGAGACTAATTATGTTTATATTTTCATAACTAGGCGTAAAGTATACACACACCTAAATAGCAATCAATATTATTTGCATTGTATAAATAACAATTTTTTTAAAAATGCTACGTAACAGCTAACTACTCCAGCGCTACCATTCGTGAAAGAGAATACGGATACTCCATATAAAACAAAGGGATAACATCATAAAAATGACGTTATCCCTTTGTATCAGAAACCTGTTTCACAAATTTCTCCGAATTGAGCATTCGAAAAATTCGAAGTATCTTTGCGTTAAATCAAATTGTTACTTTTTAGTTCCAAACGTCAGTAACAAATAAGTAACCCTGACGCCAAATCGTTTTGATCTTCTCTGGACGACTCGGATTATCGTGTAGCTTTTTACGCAAACGAGAGATGCGGACGTCTATTGTTCGCGTATCTGGGCGATAGTATTTGCCAAGGATCTGCTCGTATACAAAGTCACGTTTCACTACTTTGCCGCCATTGCTCGCAAGTAACCATAGCAACTCAAACTCATGGGTTGTGAGGTCAATGCGCTCCTGCCCATAACTCACGCGCCTGGTGTTTTTGTCGATATGCAGTTGGCCAAAGGTTAATTGCTCTGGCTCATCGTCAAACTGCGAGTTTGCAGCTTGCCTTCTTAACACTGCATCGAGCCGAGCTCGCCATAATCTAGGCTTTGCATCTTTGGAAATAACTTCATCAGCACCGAGCTCTAAAAACAGGCTGTGAACATCCTCGTCATCGCTGTCAAGACTGACGATCACAGGGGCTTTGAATCTTTGTCTAAATTGGCTGATTGAATCGCAGGTTGGTACGGATGCGATAGCTTGATCAAGCACGATACCGTTAATAGATTTCCCTGAAAAACCATTCAATTGACCTAATTCCCTCAACAACTCAACAGTATAGCCTTGCTCTTCAAGCATTTTTTGTTGTGATGTCAATATATTGTTATTGCTTTGTGCAACCAAGATAGTGGACACGGACGCACCTCATTCATTCAACATAGATGAACACAGTGTAGTCACGCAACCTGAATGGATGCTTTACAGCGTAAATAATCCTTTTGCCGTATCCCAAAGTGCTTTAACAACTGGGTCATATAACCGTTTATTCTTAGTTACAAGTCCAATTTCAATTTCATCCGATCTAAGCTGTAAAAGCTGAACTTGATTCTTAAATGGACTTTGACTAATTACTATCTCGGGGACACACGCAATACCAAACCCTAAACTCGCGAGCGCAACCATAGCTTCATGACCCGAAACATGCGCATAAACTTTAGGAACAAAATTGTGTTTTTTGCAAAAGTTATCAATTCGATCTTTTAACACGCCTTGCTCTGGCATAATAAAAGACAGCCTCTGCCACGGCATTTCGCTATGACTATATTCATCAATAATAGACTTAAGCGGACAGTCCATCGTTGGGCCAATAAACACCAATCTCGAACGGCCGATTGGCAAGTACTCAATACCGTTCGGTAGATGTTTTGGCTTCACTGCTACCGCAACATCTTCCTTACCACTAGCCACTTCTGCTATTGAATGCGCGGGATCACCAGTAATAAGATTTAACTCTACTTGCGGGTACAGATGGCGAAACTTGGAAAAAAGATCATAAATAAAACTGTAAGTCGCGGTCACTGAACAAAATAAACTCAGCTCACCAGTCAAAGGCTTATCATCGTCAACGCATTCACTCTTAAACTGCCGCCAGCTTGCTAATGTCGCTTGCGCGTAATGAACAAACGCCTTGCCTTGCTGAGTCAACTCAACGGTGCGATTATCTCGTAGGAATAAAGGCGCGCCAACTTCCTCTTCTAACTGCTTGATTTGACGGCTTAATGTCGGAGGACTTACAAAACAGCGTTCACTCGCCCGAGAAAAATGCAGCGTATCTGCAAGTGCCAAAAAATATTTAAGTTGTTTGTGATTCATAGTATTTCACCTTTTGAAACACTATAGTTCAAATATATCATTTTACGCAATCAAAAGTTCGCCCTACTCTGACTTCAATCTATTTCTACAGAATCAGGAAATATCATGTCGAATTACTTTAATACTTTATCTTTACGTGAGCAATTAGCTCAGCTTTCTCAATGTGAATTCATGGATCCAAAAGAATTCGAACAAGGTGTCGACGTTCTGATTGGTAAAAAACTGGTCATCGTTGGTTGTGGCGCACAAGGCTTGAACCAAGGTCTAAACTTAAGAGATTCTGGCTTGAACGTCAGTTACGCACTACGTCCTTCAGCAATTGAAGAAAAACGTCAATCGTTTCTTAATGCATCTGAAAACGGCTTTATTGTTGGCACTTATGAAGAACTCATTCCTGAAGCTGATTTGGTTCTAAACTTAACCCCTGACAAACAACATACTTCTGTTGTAAACGCAGTCATGCCGTTAATGAAAAAAGGCGCAACACTTGCCTACTCTCACGGCTTCAACATCGTGGAAGAGGGTATGCAAGTGCGTGAAGATATCACCGTAATTATGGTTGCACCAAAATGTCCTGGCACAGAAGTACGTGAAGAGTACAAACGCGGTTTTGGTGTACCTACGCTGATTGCAGTTCACCCTGAAAACGACCCTGAGGGTAAAGGTCTCGCGCAAGCTAAGGCATATGCGGCGGGAACCGGTGGTCATCGTGCTGGCGTATTGCAGTCATCATTTATTGCTGAGGTAAAATCAGATCTAATGGGTGAGCAAACCATCCTATGTGGTATGTTGCAAACTGGCTCACTACTATGCTTTGACAAAATGGTAGAAGAAGGCATTGAACCTGGATATGCATCAAAGCTCGTACAATATGGCTGGGAGATCATCACTGAAGCGCTAAAACACGGTGGTATCACCAATATGATGGACAGACTGTCTAACCCCGCTAAGTTACGCGCATTTGAACTGAGTGAGCAACTAAAAGACATCATGCGCCCGCTCTACAACAAGCATATGGACGACATCATCAGTGGTGAGTTTTCAGAAGGTATGATGGCTGATTGGGCTGAAAACGACAATAAATTGCTTACATGGCGTGCAGAAACCGCACAAACTGCGTTTGAAAAGCAAGCGAATACTGATGCTGAGATTTCAGAGCAGACTTTCTTCGACCAAGGTATTTTGATGGTTGCTATGGTCAAAGCTGGTGTAGAGCTAGCGTTCGAAACCATGACAGCAGCAGGCATTATTGATGAATCAGCGTACTACGAATCACTACACGAAACGCCGCTAATCGCGAACACCATTGCGCGCAAAAAGCTGTTCGAGATGAACCGTACTATTTCTGATACCGCAGAATATGGTTGCTACCTGTATAATCACGCATGTCTACCACTATTGAAGCCATTTATGGAATCAATCACAAAACGTGAGATTGGTGAAGGCTTGTTAGACAGTGACAATTATGCTGACAACCAAAAGCTCATAGCTGTAAACCGTGCGATCCGTAACCATCCGGTAGAAAAAATAGGTGAAATCCTTCGCGGTTACATGTCCGATATGAAAAAGATTGTTTAGTAAGTAGAAATAAATTTGCGTCAATAATATAGCAAACTAGTTCGCTTGTTAGTAACCAAGGCCACTTTCCACCCTGAGATTGTGGCCTTTTATCTCTATTTCTCAACATGACCACCCATTTAACTCAAATACAGTTAACACTAAATACTGAGATTAACTTTATTTTATAAACCAAAATTATTTTTTTGTGACTTGGATTGTTACTTGTTCCGAGCTGGTTATTTACTATGCTAGAATAATCGGTTCCACGGGATTACACACACTAATCGAATGCAAAACACAGGTTTAACAATTACTCAAAGAATTACCCTTTTGGGTAGTCTCATTGCGATTGCTGTCGCTTGTTTAATCGGGTTTACCTCGCTTTACAGCGCCAAAACGCTCATTAATGAACGCATGATGCAGTCTGAATTGCCAAGCAAGATAGAAAGTATCAATAAATCATTAAGCAAGCAGATAGACACGTTGAAAAATGCAGCCGAGCAGCTTTCAAGCAATTTATTAATCACCCAAAGTGCCAAGCAAAATACTTTGGACGAAAAACTTCTTGTCAACGAACTCAAGCGTATTGCGGCGCAGTATGACTTAGTTACGGCTTCTTGGGCTAACCGCGAAACCAATCAATATTGGAATCAAAACGGCTTTCTGCGAGTACTAAATAGAGAGCAGGATGGTTGGTTTTTCGGCTTTACCACTAGTGGCTCGCCATACTCTATTAGTATCTATCAAGAAGCACCGGGCGATGTAAAAATGTTTGTAAACCATCAACAGCTAAGCGGTGTTGGTTTAGCTGGACTTGCGAAAAGTATTGATGACATGCAGGCGATGCTTGCTAATATGAAAATCGAGCAAAGTGGCTTTGTTTTCGTCATTAATAGGCAAGGTACGGTGCAATTGCACCCAGATGCAAGCAAAGTCGCAAAGTCCTCGATTGAAGACTTTTACGGCCAGCACAGTCGCGACTTTACCTCCACAGGTGGATTTATCGTTAAAGAGTTGGAAGTGGATGGCGAAACCAATTTAGTTGCAGCGAGCCCAATTCCAAACACAGATTTGCTTGTTATTGCCCAAGTGCCAACCAGTGAAATCAATAGTGGGATCACTTCTTTGCAGTGGCAAATCATTGGTTTTTCGCTGGTGATTGCGCTAGTGGCGAGCTTTTTTAGTATGCTGCTGGCTAAAAACTTAAGCGCGCCACTTAAAAAGATGGCAGATTTATTTGAACAGCTTGGCAGCGGCGACGCAAAACTCAATTATCGTTTACCAGACTCAGCACAACCTGAACTTCATGCTTTGGCTGGCGGCTTCAACCAGTTTATGGCTAAGATCGAAGAAGCTATCCACATGGTTGCGGAAGAGAGCCGTTCAATTCGCGTGACGAGCGAAGCCGTGTTTAAACAGAGCCAGCAAAACTCTCAGTCTCTGGATGAACAAAAGTCTCAAACTATGTCTGTTGCCGCGGCAATCAATGAAATGGGTGCGACAGTACAAGAGATAGCGAGCAGCGCGACCAATACGGCAAAATTAACAGAAGAAAGTAAAGCGTCAACTAAGCGCAGCCGTCAAGGTGTGCAAGAAAGCCAAGAAACACTTCACTTACTTGCTGGTGACATCGAAAATATGGCAGGTCAAGTCGCTACATTGGCCGAAAAAACACAGTCCATTGCCAACATCGTTGATGTGATCAGAGGCATATCTGAGCAAACCAACTTGCTTGCACTCAATGCCGCGATTGAGTCTGCGCGTGCGGGTGAGCATGGCCGTGGGTTTGCCGTCGTTGCAGATGAGGTGAGAGCGCTTGCGAGCCGTACATCACAATCTACCGACGAGATCCAAGCAACGATATCTGAATTAACTCAGGTGTCTGGCGCTGTCGTAAACCAAATCCAACAATCCAGTGAACAAGCAGAGCAAAGTGTTCAAACAATGCAATCGTCAGTGGAGTTAATGTTGGAAATATCGGAAACCGCAAATCAAATAAATGACATGACCGCGCTTATCGCAACAGCGACAGAAGAGCAAAGTAATGTCGTCGCGGACGTCGGCCGCAACATCGAGCAAATTAGCGAAATAAGCGATGCCGTGATGAACGAGCAACTTGACACGGAACAATCAATTCAGCGTCTTGCTGCATCAGCAAAAGCGCTTGATGATCTCGTCGCGAGCTTTTAACCTCTGTTCAACTCTAAAATAAGCCTGCATGTTTCGTCTTGTAGGCTTACCCTTTCAAATTGTCTCTTTGTTACATGGTGTAACAATCACACCGCGCAAATTTTGCAATTATAGTCTAAATTCAATAATAGTAAGGGCCAAAGGTAAGCAATTAAGCCATAACTAAAAGTCAGCCGAATGCCCAATCTGGAGGTTGTATGAAGATAGTAATTCAGTTCTCTATTATTGTGCTTAGTGTTTTACTTAGTGCCTGTAATAGCACTCCCAAAGCGACGATAGACACGTCAATTCTTAATTCAAAGCATCAATTTAATATCCAGCCTGTAGAGTCATACTCAGAGGTATTTCAGCTAAACAATCAAATTAAAGCAAAACTCGCGCAATATTTTCATAACGACGAAATTGGCGTTAAACGCGCAAAAATGTTGATGGCGTTTTTGGTCAATAGTGGCGACGATTCAATGTCATATTTATCTGGTGCTAATCTCACTGCCAACCAAGCTTTTAGTAATATGAATGCCAATTGTCTTTCGCTTTCAATTTTAACCCATGCTATCGCGAGACAAGTGGGTTTGAGAACACAATTTCAACGTGTACACATACCCGAATATTGGGACGAGAGCCAAGGCTACAGCTTGCTCACTGGGCACGTAAATATAAAAATCTTTGAAGTGGATAATACCCAAGATTCTGTAAAGACACTGTATGTCAAACCCGCTTCCGTTACCGTAGACTTCGACCCTAATAGCAGAGCACAACATTTTAGTACATCGGCAATAGATACAAACACTATCTTATCCATGTTTTATAACAACAAAGGTGCCATGGAAATGATTAATGGCGACCTTGACATGGCCTACAGTTACTACAAAGCAGCGGTAGAGAGCGATCCCTATCACGATGGCGCATGGGGTAATCTTGGGATCCTATATCGCCTAACTCAACAGTACGACCTTGCTGAGCGCGCATATAACCAAGCACTTGCCATTAATCATGACAATCGAAACGCACTAGGCAATCTTGCAAAACTTTACCACCTCACAGAGCGTGACCACGAAGCAAAAGTGATCGAAGCCAATATTCACAACTTAAGAAAGAGCAATCCCTATTATATGCTAGTGTTGGGTAATGAAGCGTTTAAGCATGGAAATTTAAGTCGCGCTAAGCATTTTTATCAAAAAGCTTATCAACTCGACCATAGTATTCACGGCAGTTTCTTTGGATTAGCAAAAGTCGCATTTGAAGAAGGGAATAGAGAAAAAGCAGAGTATTACCTCAATAAAGCATACAAAGCATCTGTCTTCGAGCACGACAAAGCACGCTACGAAGGAAAATTAGCCTTATTGAGAGGTGTTGCAAGCAACCAGTTAAATTCCACAGACAACGATGAGAGATAATAATAAGAATGAAGAAGCTCCCTTTCCAACTACTCGGCATAATGCTGACCGCGATATGTACCACGAGTGCAGTGGCGCAGGCGCAACATCCAAGTATTGCTAAAATTGATAATATATTGGTACAGGATTTACAAACACTTACGAGCATTAGTCACCAAGGCCGTAAAAGTGGAGCCCAATCGCCTAACATCAGTGCACAATATATTTTTGCTGCTTTTGAGCAATTAGGTGGAAATCCGAGCTATCAGCACTTTACCTTTAGAGCCGGCATTTTTAGTAAAGACGCAGGTCACAACATCACAGCGACTTTGCCTTGCACCCAACCTCGTTGTGACAAGGCCATTGTTATCAGTGCGCATTACGACCATTTAGGAACCACAGGACAGAGACATTATCCAGGCGCCAATGATAATGCATCTGGCGTAGCTGCGATGTTACACATG
The DNA here is from genome assembly GCF_004208915.1 of Pseudoalteromonas sp. CO342X. Lineage (NCBI taxonomy): Bacteria > Pseudomonadati > Pseudomonadota > Gammaproteobacteria > Alteromonadales > Pseudoalteromonadaceae > Pseudoalteromonas > Pseudoalteromonas sp. CO342X. The sequence goes on along the minus strand of NZ_SGPH01000014.1, from coordinate 31,139 downwards.
GCTAGGCAACTCAGTAAAACAAATCGCGCTCGCGATATATTGTTTGTCGCAACCGATGCTGAAGAGCGCGGCTTACATGGTGCAAAATATTATGCCAAACACCTTACTCAGGAAGTTGAACTCAATATCAACCTCGATATGTTAGGGATAAATAACAACAACCGTTTATTTGCGTTGTTTTCACCGGGTTTTAAGGAATATAAAACTGAGCTCCAGAACAAGGCAAAATATCAAATCAAATTGACTATAGTATCGTCACAACGACAAATTGAGCGTTATACAAACAATCCAAGAATTGATTGGCACAAAGCAAGCGATCACTACGCCTTTTATCGCCAAGGGATACCCTATATTTATTTCGGTATGGGTGAAGACAAACATCATCACACTACAAGAGATACATTAGATAATATGGATTTAAATAAGTATCAGGCAGGGGTAAATCTCATCAATGACTTTATTTTGTCATTAACTCGCTCACCACTTGACTCTACTAGCTGAATTTTTTGTGCTTTTGTAAGCTGCTTAACATGCCACTCAAGTTTTGCAGCTTGGGACTTAGTGCCGACTCGATATTGGTATTTTAACGTTAAGGGCCCTTTACCTTTTAAATTTTTTGCCCCCTTCCCAGCCTGATGCTGCTCTATGCGTCGCTCTACATTGGTTGTTATTCCTGTGTACCAATGACCAAAGCGCGTTTCTAGGATATATAAGCTCCAAGTAGCTTGGTGATCCGTTTTATTGGGCTCGCTAAATAACATTTTTCCTAGCACTTCGTGGTTCTCCTCAAGATCTTATCAACAATTTGTGTTGCACATGATGACTATTGCAACTTATGTACGAACTTTTTACACTTAGTGCAGTCCAATTCCGCTAAGAGACTTTACCTTCTCTGTGCAATCGGTATCATGCAAACAACTGATAATAAGGATACACAATTTCATGCTGTCTAATAAAACCCTTTCTGTTTGGCTCAGTGCTGTAGTTATGACGGTTTTTATGTCTGGCTGTTCAAGCTGGATTTATCGCATCAACGTGCCACAAGGTAATTTCTTAGAGCAGTCAGATGTAGATAAGCTTCGCGTCCAAATGACCAGAGAGCAAGTGCTATATGTACTAGGTACACCACTTGCAAAAGACACTTTTAATAACAATGTCTGGCATTACCAATACGTATTTAATATTGACAGAGACTCTGAGGTCCGAAAGTCATTTAGCGTTTATTTCGAGAATGACAAATTAGTTCGCGTAAGCGGCGACTTCGAAGAGCCAGAAGAATTTAACACACCTTTAGACTCATAGAGTCAAAGGGCACACATTATTTCGTAGTCAAAGGGGAAAGGTATTTCCCCTTTTTTAATTAGCCTGAGGTTTGGATAAGGAATGAGCTAACTCATTGTTTTTAATACCACATTAAATTATACCCTTATCTAGCCAGAGAGTTTTAGGGATAACAAGGCGAATTTACGCACCAATAGTTGGCTATTGGAAGTGAATTCAACGCAGTTAGCGCTAAAACTGGCTGCTAGAAAGGCATTAACTATCCGAAGTTCAGGTTAATTATTCCTTATCTCCTAAAGAGACAGGTCGCCCACCGGTAACTTTGCTTGCACGACCTTCTTCTTTTGCTTTCTCCGCACGGCGCCTGCGCGCTTCTTTCGGGTCAGCAATTAACGGACGATAGATTTCGATTCTGTCACCATCACTGACTACTTGCTGTAATTTTACCGTTCGGTTCCAGATCCCGAGCGTCAAATCATTCGCATCTATCTCTGGGCATTTTTCTAAAATCCCTGACTGTAGTACTGCTTGCTCAACAGACGTCCCTTCAGGCACATCAACCGACAATGACGTCGCGCTGTCTGGCAATGCAAATACCACTTCAACCTTTATCATCATCTCGCTCCGTAAACAACTTTGGCTCGCTGGGTAAACGCAGACACCATATTCTTGGCCACTTCATTAAATAGCTTGCCAAACGCCATCTCAATTAATTTGCTCGCGAATTCAAACTCTAATTTTAAACTCACCTTACAAGCCTGTTCATCAAGCGCGGTAAATTCCCAATAACCATTTAAAGACTTAAATGGTCCATCTACTAGGCACATTTTTACTCGATTGCCGTCAAATTCATTTTTTGTGGTAAACCACTTTTTTAGGCCGGCTTTCGAAATTTCTAGACTCGCGGTCATCCCTTGATCATCATTGCTGATAACTTTTGCATCTGAGCAATGCGGTAGAAATGCGGGATAAGCGTCAACATCATTGACCAATTCAAACATTTCCTTGGTGCTATACATCACCAAAGCACTTTTTTCTATCTGTGGCATAGACACTCCAAATCTTAATACAAGGATTTTACCAAGGTTTTGCAGATTTATCTTGTTTGCAGCCACTGACTAAGTAAAAATACGTCACATTAATGAAAAAGCGCTGTCTTAAAACAGGATTTATAGGTAGACTAAGCCATTATGGCAAAGAAAAATTCAAGTAAATCAAATAGCAATACCATAGCGCTAAATAAAAAAGCGCGTCATGAGTATTCACTACATGAAAAGTTCGAAGCAGGTATCGAATTACAAGGCTGGGAAGTAAAAAGTATCCGCGCCGGTAAAGTCAATATCTCAGATACTTACATCCATATCAAAAACGGCGAAGCCTATTTGTTGGCCAGTCAAATTCAGCCGTTAAATAGTGCCTCTACACATGTGATATGCGATCCGCTTCGTTATCGTAAACTGCTACTAAATAAACGTGAAATCTCACGTCTTATCGGTGCAACCGAGCGTGATGGTTATTCTCTGATTGCCACAGCAATGTACTGGAAAAAGTGCTGGGTAAAACTCGAGTTCTATCTTGCAAAGGGTAAAAAGCAACATGATAAGCGTGCTGATATTAAAGACCGTGACTGGTCACGTGATAAAGAACGTTTGATGAAACACAATGTACGTTAATTTATTTTAATATACGAACAGAACGAAAAAAGCAGGCTTAGCCTGCTTTTTTGTGTTTGATATAAAGTTAAGTGTAAAGTGCTTAACCTTTGTACTTTTGCATCACAAGTGTTGCGTTTGTACCGCCAAAGCCAAAGCTGTTTGACATCACCGTATTAAGCGGCCCATCACGCCGCTCGGTTACAATGTCTAAACCTTGTGCTTGTTCGTCCAATTCATCAATGTTAATTGATGGTGCGATAAAGTCATTATCTAGCATCAGCAAAGAGTAAATCGCTTCATGCACGCCAGCCGCACCGAGTGCGTGGCCTGTCATTGCTTTGGTTGCACTAATAGCCGGAGAATTATCGCCAAACAATTCTTGAATAGCGCCTAACTCTTTCACGTCACCAACTGGTGTTGAAGTACCGTGCGTGTTTAGGTAGTCAATCGGTGCGTCAAGACCTTGCATCGCTTGCTTCATACAACGTACCGCGCCTTCTCCAGATGGTGCTACCATGTCGTAACCATCTGATGTCGCACCATAGCCAACGATTTCAGCATAAATGTGCGCGCCGCGAGCAAGTGCGTGTTCTAGCTCTTCAACTACCACAATACCGCCACCGCCAGAGATTACGAAACCATCACGATTTGCATCGTACGTACGTGATGCGCGCTCAGGCGTTTCATTGTACTTGGTTGACAACGCACCCATGGCATCGAATTCCATCGCCAATGTCCAGTGTAACTCTTCGCCACCACCAGCAAAAATAACGTCTTGTTTGCCTAGTTGAATTTGTTCAACTGCATTGCCAATACAGTGTGCTGATGTTGCACATGCAGAGCTGATTGAGTAGTTCACACCTTTAATTTTAAATGGTGTTGCCAAACACGCAGAAGTCGTGCTTGCCATGGTACGTGGAACCATATAAGGCCCTACACGTTTAACGCCTTTTTCGCGCAGAATATCAGCGGCTTCAACTTGGTACTTAGACGAACCACCACCAGAACCTACGATAAGGCCTGTGCGTTCGTTTGATACTTGCTCTTCTGATAGCCCTGAATCTTCAATTGCTTGTGCCATCGAGATATAAGAAAACGCTGCCGCGTCCCCCATAAAACGATGTGCCTTACGGTCAACGAGAGATTTTACGTCGATATCTATTTTACCAGACACTTGGCTACGTAGGTTGTAGTCTGCAAATTCTTGGTTAAAAGCAATACCGCTCTTACCTGCTTTTAATGACTCTAAAACTTCTTGCTTGTTGTTGCCGATGCTCGAAACAACACCGATCCCCGTAATAACGGCTCTTCTCATGGGTTTATTCCCTTCGATATTACAAATTATGCGTAGTATACGCTGAATTTTAGCGCCAAGTGGTCAGCTTTCCAGCGTACACATGTACTCTGAACCTAAATAACTAAAAATGCAACCAGACTATTGAGTCGAAAGACAGTAAAATAGTTCCCAAATAGTCGAACATAGAGTCTTTCATGATAAAAAACGCTCAAATACACTTCAACGATGCTGGTACCCCTGTTGCCGATAGTTTTGACGATGTCTATTTTTCCAACGATGATGGGTTAGCTGAGTCACATTACGTCTTTTATACTCAGAACCATATCGACGAGCGGTTACAAAATCATGGCAAAGACCGATTTGTCATCGCAGAAACTGGTTTTGGTACTGGATTAAACTTTCTCAACGCTTGGTATCACTTCAACCAGCGTAGCAAAGACGCATGCGTTAACCAACTTCACTTTGTCTCATTTGAGAAATATCCAATCCATATTGATGATTTAGTTAAAGCGCTACAAGCTTGGCCTACGCTTGCCCCGCTCGCCGAAAAACTTTGCCAACAATACCCGATGGCCCTTGAAGGATGCCATCGCCTAGAGTTTGACGATGGTCAAGTGACCTTAGATTTATGGTTTGGCGATATTCACGATAATTTACCACAGCTAAGTTTTGAACAAGCTGGATTTGTAGATGCGTGGTTTTTAGATGGCTTTGCGCCGAGTAAAAACCCAGATATGTGGCAACAAAGCCTATTTGATGCCATGGCCAATATGAGCCGAGATAACGCTACTTTAGCAACATTCACCGCCGCGGGTTTTGTCCGCAGGGGACTACAAGACGCCGGGTTTGATTGCAAAAAAGTCAAAGGGTTTGGTCGCAAACGCGAAATGGTGATTGGAACGCTGAATCGTGCTAATAAAAATTACAATACTCCAGCGTATTACAGCACCACACCGCGTAAGCTAGAGAGCATCGCTATTATTGGCGGCGGTATTGCCTCAAGTTGTTTGTTGTACCACCTTAGTAAACGTAATCTTGGCGCAACACTTTTTTGCCAAGACGACGCGTTAGCCAAAGGCGCTTCTCACAATCGTCAAGGCGCGCTATATCCAAACCTGCAAGCAGATCACACGCCCTCGAGCGAGCTATACGCCCACAGCTTTTTATATGCAAAACGTCTTTATCAGCATATTGCAAGTACAGGCTACCACTTTGCGCACGATTGGTGTGGCGTACTCTTGCAGTCCGTTAATGAGGCCAAACGAGCGCAGCATCAAAACCTAGCTGAAAAAGCAACTTGGCCGCATGATTTAATTCATGCCGTTGACGCCAAACAAGCTTCAGTTATAGCAAATACCACGCTGCCTTACGGTGGACTTTATATTCCTGAGGCTGGCTGGCTAAACCCTGCAGAGGTAACGCAAGCTGTGTTTGATGCAGCTCACGCATTAAAAGCAGTTTCGACTTATTTTAATACTGACATACAAAAGCTCGAAAAAACCGAGAGCGGCTGGTTATTACACGGTGAAGATAATACGTTTGGGCCGTTTTCAGATGTCTTTGTCTGTGGCGGTGAGCATTCTGACCGATTCGAGCAAACCAAACATATTCCTCTACACGGCGTTCGCGGTCAGGTCTCTCATATTGATGCTGGAGAAGAATCACAAAAACTCAATACCGTACTTTGCCATAAGGGGTACTTTACTCCCGCAATGAATGGACAACATTGTATGGGCGCGACATTTGAAAAAAATAGCAAAAGCCGAGAGGTAAAAGCCGAAGACAATGCAGTTAACCGTGCCCAGCTTGAACGCTTTTATAAAGATACGGATTTAGCCGCGAGTCTTGGCGAGATCACCTCAGCAAAAGCCGCAGTACGTAGCTGCTTTAACGATCATTTGCCTATGCTTGGTCAAGTCCAGCATAACGATGAGTTTTGCTCGGCGTTTGCCAATTTAAGAAAGGGAAAACACTACGGTTTTGGGAAGCCAGCACTACCCTATCAAGGAATTCATATTGTTACCGGCTTTGGCGCACGAGGACTGTGCAGCGCTCCACTTGCTACTGAGCACTTAGTTGCAACTCTACTTGGCGAAGCAAGACCTTTAAGCGAGCGTGTACATCAGGCAATCCACCCAGCCAGATTGCTCGTCAGAGATTTAATTAGAAGTAAAATTTAATAATGGCGAAGGCATAATACCCCTAGATATTATGCCTTCGCGAAATACACCCATTACACGGTAAAGATCTGTCTATTTACGACACCCCAATAGTCGTCTTGATATTGAGATTCGCAGTAGTCGATACCGTTTAACGTCAATGCGTTGCGCCAAAAATTGATCGCGTGATCTGCGCCTTGAATTTGCTTGACTTGCCAATGCCCTGGATACATTTGCCATATTTTGGACATAAATGAAGAACCGAGTTTACGTTTTCTCGCTGCAGGCACGATATAAAACTCACACACCTCAAAAGTATTTTGCACTTTCAAAATATTGATAAAACCAACCGGGCGGTCATTTTCATATGCCAAGTAGCCAAGGTGCTGCTCATCTATTGGCGTATCTATCTGAAATAAACCGTTACTATCTGGTAATTTTTCCGTCAACACTGAAAACTCAGCTTCATATGCTTGCACCAAATTAAAATAGACTTGTGTTAATGAACCCACTACTTGACGAATTTCCAAAATACCGACCTTTACTCACAATTAGTCGGCGTAACTTACAGCAGTAGTGCATAAAGTTAAACAGACAAAATTACTATTTCATCTGAACTTGGAATTAGAAATGAACTAACTAAAATGCATCGATCAAAAATATCATGCGACTCTAGCACGGTGCTTTTACTCCGGATATAAAACCCAATACCGGCAACGGCATTGGGTTGTGGTTAATATTAAGTCAGAAAAGTAATTGTATTTAGCTGCTTAATACGGGTTATTGGGTAAATAAAAGTTACTCAAGTTTCCGTTAATGGAGACCGCGAGTTCACCGCTACTATGTGTGTGGGTGTAGATGTTGTAACTCTGCCCCGGCAACACTTTAACTCGCAAAAAGTCTTGATATTGTACTGCTTGACCGCAAGCAAGTGCTGTTCTTTTAGTTTGTGCTGTTTCTTTGAGAATATAAACTTCAGCGCTGCCATCCACGATCCCTTCGCCTTCGCTATTGATGAAAATTGATGTTGCTTCACTCGCTGCAATATTAAAATAGTTACTACTGTGGCGAGCTAAAGATACGGCTGCACGTCCCATTCTGTCACGCTCAGCAAAGTGCGTGTCTGTTAGCGCATTGTCTAGCATAGGGATAGAAACAAACCGACTACTAAAATTCAGTGTTTCGTGACAAAAATCGGTTACTACTTCACTGGAGATAGCACCGAGCACACCATCAGGATCGTAAATACTGTCGGCCAGTAACGCCATTCCAGCTGATGTACCACCAACAACACCTCCCTTATCAAAAACGTGCTGCACCGCGCTTTGGACAGAGGTTCCTTGCCATTTATTTAGATAATCAGACTGATCGCCTCCAGCAAACCAGACAAACTCGGCACTGCGAATCGCCCAATCAACATAAGGGTCATTAGCCTTACTAACAGAATCAATAATTAACGTCTCAACTGAATCTGCCGCCATCAGACCAAGTAAGTAATCATTGTACGCGTCCGTGTCGGAAGTACGCAGTACCACCACATCAGCACCATTACCAATATGAGGAGCTACTCTTTGGCTAAAAGCATTATCAACATCGGTTCCTCCTCCCATTAAGAGCGTGGCACCGTTATCCGGTGTGAGCGTGTTGCACGTGTCTGAGCTATTTCCAGCAAGATAAGCCTTTAATGCCCCAGGTTTTGACGGACGAATACCGTAATTACACTCTCCAGTTGGCGGCGGAGGAGTTTCACCTTGGACAAAATTCACAATCAAATCATACCAACCAGAGCCACTATATCGGGTTAGCTTTATATAATAGGTACCTGCAGTCTCAGCATAAAAACTCCCCGTTTCTGGTATTTGACTCGTTTCCCTACTGACAACTGCTGAGCCTGTTTCTTGATATAAGAACCAGTCAAAATCATCACCAGAGCTATGGTCTAGCGAGATATCTATCGAACCTGGCGCCGCTACATCAAAAGTAAACCAGTCGATATCACCTCTGGATAACTCGCCGCTAATTGTCGTGTTATTACACACTCCACTATTGGCATTACCTTCGCTGTCGTTAGATTCAGTTTCAGTAGTTGAGCAAGCATAGCTATGGCTTGCAACAAGCATTAAAGCAGCTAGTGATACAAATAGAATGTTATTGTTTTTCATAGTATTTACCTGAATGATATATGTTTCTATGATCCGTACCGTTGCATTGCAAAGCTACGCTGCCGCACACGGTATTTGCACGAAGCGCCCACGGCAACTTATACACTGATGACGATGGCCAAAAGTGCAGAAGTAAGCCTTATACCAATTGAATTAATTCTCTAATCAATTTGAAGGGTGAAATAGCATATTAGCTTCGTTAAAAATTTCTCATTTAGAACAACTAAATAGCAAAATTTTTGCCTTGCCTATATGGATATAGTTACCTTAGCGGTAGCAGGACGCGAGAGCGGTGCTACTAAAGCTATTTCCCCGCTTCAAGATAGATCATTTACTTAATACAACTGGTATTATTAATTTGGTTTTTTGAAAAACCTAAACGCAATTAGCGTTAGGGTTTACATTCGCATTGATACGGAACGTGATAAAACCCGACCAACAAATTGTCGGTGGGAATAGAATTGAAATTCAGGTGAGGCTATTCGTCGAACCACTCACTCAAGTGGTAATTAACGGAACATTCATGCAGATCACTAGGGCGTTGTTTGTTGTAGATGAACATTTACGTCTCCTAGATGATAGTTAAAAGAATGAGTATTAAGCAGATGTAAACAACCCGCTTAAAAAATATGGCATGCAACGCCCACCTTTTCAACTTTTATTATCAAAAACTCAACAAAACAATCATCGAATGGCGTCAATTACGGACTCTCGACATAACAGCTCGGCTTTCTTGGACAGCTTTTTCCTCGAGTACAAATCACCCTAACAGAGCCCTCAAGCCCTCTTTCAATCCACTGGATATTTAAAATCTTGGCGACACGGAGTAATTGGGTTTTCATATGATAGGGCACCACACTCGCGCCACCATGGCTAATACAAGCTTGTTGCAACTCTCCAATCAAGGTGTCAGCATCAATTCCTTGTGCATTAATAGCAGGATTGAGATCAAGACCCGCACACAGCACCCTTGGACGATTCGCCACATCAACGATTTTTACTGACTCACAGCAATACAGACGCGGTTTACCATTGACGTTCAGGATCGAAAGCTGAGCACTGGCACTATTACTATCATCATGAAATTTACGAAATACGGCCCAGTGCTGACACGGATCGGCAACGCTACGCATATTACCCCAAGGTAAAGGAATACCATTGCCCCGATACACCGCCTTGAGTTTACCTGCTTGATAAGCATCAAAATAATGCCAATGTGGATAAGGTGAAACCGATGTCATTCTGCGCATTGCGACGGAAGCAGAAATACCAAGTTGCTCATGGACGCGCACATCGTAACCTCGGCTTTCGAGTAACTGCCGAAATGGTGTACGGGGACACAATAAGGCCCCTGCGAAGAAGCTCGATTCAAAATCCTGCCACGCGCTCAAAATATCTTGAGCATTAGGAGTATCATGATCGGGGTTATCGCTACTTTTACGACTTTCTCCAGTAGTGAGTACACATTCTAACCCTTCACTATTGTGAAGCACTGCATGGCCAATATGAACGGCTAAATCGTATTTCATTCTCGCGGGATGTGCGTACAACGCGCGATTTATAAACACCATGTTTGGCTCTTTGAAATAAGAAGTGATCATCCCCTCTCCGTCAGGCGAAGATTGCTCAAACCACTCCACTTTTCGACCTTTTGCTAGCAAAATTGCCATGAGGTCATCACAACTGAGATAGAGATTTTTACCTCCCACTTCATCGGCTGCTCGCTCTAAATCAGGAAAGTGGTTTTGATGGTGCTCTTGGTGGGCGCGGATCAAAAGGTGCGCAAACTGCCTACCACTGATCCCCGCTTGGGATAGCATTTCTGGGATCGCAATTTGTAATATCTCTTTGGCAAATAGAAAGTTGGGCTCTAAAGCCATCCCCACTATCCCACCGAAATTGCCTTTATCTGGCGCAATCTCCGGCGCTTCTGGTTGACTATCTAAAAACCACTCAACCGGCTTTTGAAATACAGTGGAGAAATTTTCGAGCATCGCTTCGCTTGGCGTACGCTGTCCTCTTTCAATCATTGATAGGTAGGAAACGGAGGGCGCGCTGGCTGGATCTTGCTTAACGCACCTAGCCGATAAGTCTTCTAAAGTCAGATGGTTACGCTTTCTTAGATTTCTTATTTTAGTACCCAAAAAGTGGGACTTTCTAATTAAGCTTGCAACTTTTGCCATGATTTCACACCCCATTTTTGTGAAATTCACACTGTGAAATTCTTTTTGTGAAATTATTTGAATATTTAACTTACACTCAAAATGTACACGAAACAACCAGAATATATTTCCCAATTTATGACAACATGAACAAGTGAGGTGGATCATGGCAGCGCAATTACAACCGCATACAGAGCAACCAATTGACGATACAAAAGCGCAACAGTCAATGCTGGCAAAACAGTATCTTGATGAACAATGTCCTTTAGAGTTTGGCTCACACATGGAGGTGACAGACTATGTGGTTTACTACAATCACCTGCTTGCGTTTTTTGCCAACGGCACCCATTGCGGTTTAAAAAACTGTAGCCAATTCGTCGCGCTTTGCGGTCACCGTGAAACACCGGAGGCTATTTTGTTAAAACAGGAAGATGGCTTACATATTGAAATTACCTTCAATCGCACCGGAATGCTCGGCCAATTTGATAGCGCCCATATCGAAGATATTATCGTCGAAACACCACTGGCGTCTGTGGTTGGTAAAAAGACTAAAACCCAGCTACAAAAACTATGGATGAGCTTTTATCACGGCGTGCAACAACCGGCAGGAAAAGCCTGTTATCGTGCCAAAAATGGGGATGATTATGAACTTTGAGTAAACACTCGATAATTTGTAATCAAATCGCTCAAACATTCAGTAAGTTTTAAGCTAAGCTAATTAAAATACCGCTCTTTTTTCGACTGAGCACATGACTAAATTGCTTAATTTTCTAAAAAACATTAACTGGATGCTTTGGGCGCTCATACTTGGCATTTTTGCTGGTTTAGTTTTCGGTGAACGGTTATCATTTTTAAAACCTATTGGTACAGGTTTTGTAAACCTGATGCAAATCACCATTCTCCCTTATATTGTCGTCAGCCTTATCGTGGGTTTAGGCAAGTTTAATCCCGAACAAGTTAAAAGCATTCTTGCAAAAGCAGCGCTAGTCATGATCTCCATTTGGGTGGTAGGTCTTGCTGTGATCTGGTGCTTTATTATGACATTACCAGCGCATGATGCCGGGACCTTTTTCTCACCAGCATTGGTCGCCGCAGCTCCCGAAGTAGACTTCGTTAAACATTATATTCCCTCTAATCCTTTTGCTTCTATGGCAGAAGGTAATGTACCGGCCTTAGTCATATTTTGTATTGCGCTAGGTATGGCGCTTATTTCTAATCAAAAGAAAAACCGTTTACTCGATGTGTTAGAAGTCGTTGGTCAAGGTCTGTCGGTGATTTCCAAGAAGATCATTGCCATCTTCCCTATCGGCATTTTTGCGATGACAGCAAGCACCGCTGGCACCATGAGCGCAGAAGAACTGTCTGAATTGCAAGTGTACTGGGTTGTCGTTTTATGTGTTGGCGTGTATTTGATGTTAGTACTACTACCTATGCTTGTTGCCGCACTCACCCCTGTTAAATACCGCGACCTCATCATGGTTATGCGCAATGCTTGGATCACCGCATTTAGTACCGGAAACGTTTTCATTGTATTGCCGGTGATCACCGAGGGGATCAAAGATCATTTACGCAAAATTAAGCAAAGCGACGAAAGCTCTGATCACATCGCTGAGGTGTTAGTGCCTATCGCTTATACCTTCCCGAGCTTAGGAAAGCTTACGACCCTCATTTTTGTCTCTTTTGCAGCATGGCTTACCGGCAACCAAATCGGCATCGAACAAATTCCTAATGTGTCTTTATCAGCGATGCTAAGTTACTTTGCAAACGTACATATCGCGATTCCCTATTTGCTCGATACCTTGCGTGTCCCGGCTGATACTTATCAGTTATATTTATCGATGTCGGTACTCACCGCAAAAGTGGTTTCACCGACCACTGTGGTATATATCTTCGCATTTGTGTTTCTATGTATTTTTATCAACCGCAGACAATTACACTTAAAACGCGTACGTTCGGTTTATTATTTAACGCTACTATCTGCACTACTCCCAGCATTTATGTTGTTGAGTTTTACGGCAAATAATTATCTCGGTAAGCAAACCAAATCGGCCGATGAGGCCATAGCTAATATGGTGATCTCGGATACCGTCCCTGCTCATGTGCTTAGCTATGTCCCTAAAGCATACCAAAGTGGTGAGCTGTCTCTGACAAATATCGATGTGATTAAAAAACGTAACCTGCTGCGTGTAGGGTATCTTATCGATAATGTGCCATTTAGTTACTTTAATCAAAAAGACCAGTTAGTGGGTTTTGATGTCAGCCTCGCACATAGGCTCGCATCCGACCTTGGGGTTAAAATCGAGTTTATTCCTTTTAAAAAGCCACAACTGGCAGAGTATCTCAACAAGGGATATTTCGATATTGCAATGTCCGGCCTTGAAATTAATATTGCCGACTTACAAAGCGTGCGCTTTAGTGACAAGGTGTTGGAGCTGCAACTGGCGCTCTTGGCCAAAGATCATGATTTGAAGAAGTTTGCTGACAAGTCAGCCCTACTTACGCTTGATAAGCTGAATTTAGCCCACGTTGAGTATGCTCCGCTACTCAAACAATTGGCGCAGCAAAACCCTAAGGTAAAAGTATCCAGCATTAACAATTTGCAAAGCTATTTTAAGCACCCAGCAAAATATGACGCCTTAGTGATCAGCGCAGAGGCAGGCTTTGCATGGAGCATGTTCTACCCTGAATTTGGTGTTGTGGTGCCGGAAGGGGCGAGTTTGAAATACCCAGTTGGATTTGCTGTCGCTAAGCGTAATCAAGATTTACTGAGTTATGTAAATGCTTGGTTGACTATCCAGCATACCAATGGCCGTATTGAAAAAACTTATGATTACTGGATCTTAGGAAAAGGTAGTGTACAAAAGCAAACTCGCTGGTCGTTAATGGATGAACTGGAAATCGACCCTAACACACTTATTGATAAACTAAAGTTCTAATACCAACGGAATAAAAAACGCCGTCAGTTAACACGTTAACTGACGGCAAGTCTACTCACTGGGCGAGCTAGCTTTCAAGCTCACTTTAACCTTAGCCAAACCATAAAATAAAACAAGTTTTTAACAAAAAATTCATCAATTTGATAACCGACTTCGTAAACCACTACTGCGGCTCACACTTCGATTCATACCCTGCACTAATACTTTATATTGCGCCACCAATTCAAACTGCTGTTTAGCTCGGGTGATCCCTGTATAAATGAGCTGGCGGTTTATCCCCTGCTGCGCACGTTGAATTGGTGGTAATATCATTGCCGTGTAAGCAAACTCCGAGCCTTGCGATTTGTGGATAGTCATTACATACACTCTATCAAAGCTCGGCAATCTGGCAGGATAAAAGCGCCTAACGCTGCCCTGTTCATCAATAAATGATGCCTGTAGCTCACCCTGTTCGTCGCGTAAAATGATCCCGATATCGCCGTTAAATAGTTTCAACTGGTAATCGTTTTGGGTGATCATAATGGGCATACCAACGTAAAAGCGCCCTGTCGGTTGTACCAATCCCATTTGACTAAGCTTGAGCTCTATTCTGCGATTTAATTCGTTCACACCGTAAGGGCCTTCTCGCACGGCCGCAAGCAATTGATAACTGGCAAACTCGCTATGTATTATGGCCTCACTCTCACCATGATGAATGGCAAGCAGGTATCGCTGGTATTGCTCCGCCGCTCTGGCAATTAAGGCATTATAGGTTTCACTATTTAATTCATGATGCTGTATATCGCTATAACCTTGCCCCAGCACGCTGTCTAATTGCCGCTTATTGTTGCTATTTACGGCAAATGCTAACTGACCAATCCCGCTTCGACTGTCAAAACGGTGACTTTTTTGTAAAAACGCCAGATTGTCTTCCAACATAAAGTCAGCGCTGGTATCACCCGACTCAGGCAAGTTTTGTTTACTCAACTCAGCTAGCTTTGCTTTCAGTGCCTGACTGTAATGTGGTGCTTGCCCAAGCGTTAAGTTTTCACATAAGTCGCTGAGTACGTTACCGGTATCTACCGATGCCAGCTGATCTTTATCGCCGAGCAAAATAAGCCGTGCATGTTTTGGTAGTGCATCCACCAGCTTAGCCATAAGCGATAAGTCCACCATGGATGCTTCGTCAACAATCAGCACATCAACATGCAGCGGGTTATCTTGATTATGACGATAGTGCACGCTATTAGGAATAACGCCTAACAAGCGATGAATAGTTTGCGCCTGCTCCGGCAGTAAATCAGCAAGCGCTGGCGGCAGGTTTAACCTCGCTTTCGCACCAATAATTGACTCACTGAGCCTCGCAGCCGCTTTGCCGGTCGGCGCTACTAGCTTGATGGTCAACGGCGCACTGTTATAAAGCGACTGTAAAATAGCAAGCAGTTTTGTGACCGTCGTGGTTTTTCCTGTACCGGGACCACCCGTGATGACACAAAATCGCTTAATAATAGCAAGCGTACA
This sequence comes from Pseudoalteromonas sp. CO342X, assembly GCF_004208915.1. Lineage (NCBI taxonomy): Bacteria > Pseudomonadati > Pseudomonadota > Gammaproteobacteria > Alteromonadales > Pseudoalteromonadaceae > Pseudoalteromonas > Pseudoalteromonas sp. CO342X. Next base: position 15,987 of record NZ_SGPH01000014.1, on the reverse strand, counting down.
AGCCACTTTTTGCCAATCAATGTCTTCTTCACTGGCTGGAAAAAACGACGCCAACAGTGCACTCAGTTTTGCTTCGTCCAGCGTAACATCGGCTTTTGCCAACATTTCAAAGTGTCCAGCAAGCCTTGCTTCATAATTTGCTAATCTCGCCAAGTAGAGCTTATTACCGTATAGCCGAAGCGGCTTATCTTCACCTATCGCAGGATGCTGTGCGAGCGCAGCAAAGGCTATACCTGTGCTTGAAAATGGCGACAACTCTACAGATCCATCCGCAACCGCGTAGCTGAGCTCAAACGGATCCTGGTAATTAATACTGTCTAACTCTAAACAACTATGCTGACGACCATGAGCGATTAATAATAGTAAAAATACATAGAAGTGATCGTCGTAGCCTTGCTGATTCAGCAACTTGGCTAACGCGATATCGGCTTTACCAACTCGTTTATGTTCAAGCAATAACGTTATAAAGCTATGATGGTCAAATGCCTCAAAGTCCATACTTAACTGGCTCATACAGACTCCTCAAATAATGCATCTAATTCTAACACCTGCTCTACGCTTAACTGATTGAAGAAAATCCCCTGATTGTCCGGTAATGCACGTAAGAACAAATAGTAGTTCCCGCCCAAATGCTGCTCAGGGTTATAGTCCACAAGGCGCTGCTTTAACAAGCGGTGAAGTGCCACGGTATAAATCATATACTGCAAATGATACTGATGAGACGACATCGCGGCATTGAGGTTATCGTAGTGATAATCTTCTGGGCTATCACCAAGGTAGTTGGACTTGTAATCGAGAACAAAAAACTGTCCTTGCCACTTGAAGATTAAATCGATAAACCCCTTCAGCATGCCTTTCACATCATCAAAGTTTAAAAACGACTTTTGTCCAGTGATATCACTGAGGATCTTGTTCAGCTTCACCGCACTGAGTGGTTTCAGTGGCAAATAAAACTCCATTTCAACAATGCAGTCGTCCGGTGGCAGCACACCAAGTTGTAAATGAGGATGTGGCGCAAATGGTGCTGCCAAACAGCTTGTTATCCAGCGCTCAGCGGTCTCTTGCCATTCGGTCGCAATACCAAACTTATCCAGAGATTTAGTGACCGCTTCGGTCAACGTATACTTATCTTCGTTTTTGGGGGAATTCGGTGCGGTAAAATCTATTAGCTCAAAGATTTCGTGCAAACAACTACCCGGCTTGGCGCCCTTAGGAAATGTATAAGAGTTTTTTTCCCGCTCTTGATGCTGCTCAGGTAAGTCCAGTAAATGGTTTTCGTCCACGGCCCCGGCTGGTTTATCACCATGATGCGTGTGATAGCTTAGCTGGCTGAAGCTTGTGGTACGCCAATGGCGTTCAATCTGACCGGTGAAGGTTTTCGCTGACAAAGTTAGAGGCTTGTCTTCAAGCGATATGTTTATCGCTTGCTGTGGCGCGGTGATTTCATCTACTCTTACGCACTCCATTGCCGCATGTGCTTTACATAACTCGCTTAGGGCACCTTGCCAAGCCTCAGCACTGTCGAAGGTTTCCATGCCAAACAAGGCAAACCCTAAAGCCGTTTTGTGCAGCGCAGACTTTTTACTGCGCCCTTGTTGAATATCGTAAAGCCCAAGCTCGCAATAATGCACCGCACGCGTCAGCGCAACGTAAAGTAAGCGAATATCCTCAGCCAGTCGTTCTTGCTCTGCTTTTTCTTTGGCGTCGTCACTGGCTTCAAGATCGACAACTAGCTTATCTCCTTGGTGATAAACTAACGTATCAGGTTCACGAAACCCAAGCGCAAATGGCATAAAGACAATCGGATACTCCAAACCTTTTGATGCGTGCATGGTCACAATTTTCACCAGATTGGCATCACTCTCTAAGCGAATTTGGCTGCTGTCACTCTGGGCGTTATTTAGCTGCGATAAAAACCAACGAAGCACACGACCCGTGCCATCAAGCTCTAATTGTTTATGCTGTAAAAGCTCAGCCAAATGGCGGAAGTCAGTAAGCCAACGCTCCACTTCCATTCCCTGCTGCTGCCAAATCACTGGCAGCTCACAAGTTATCAATAAATGTTCCAGCATCGCCATCGCACCAGAGCGATACCAAAGCTGTGTTAACTCACTAAATAACTGCAAATAACCTTGCCACAGCTGCTCATTAAACTGCAAGTCATACAGCGCTTGGTTGTTTAAATAAAATAATGGTCCCGCAAGCACGCCTCTGAGCGCCGCTTCGTCGTAACTCCCGTGCAGTACATCAAGCAGTTGATACAAGGCAATTGCGAGCGGCTGCCTAAATACACTATCTCTGGCAAGGTACACACTGGCAATATCGAGTTGATTTAAGGCTCGTTTGATCAAGCTCGCTTCTATGCGGTCGCGAACTAACACACAGATATCCGCTGGCACAACTGGGTTTTCGCCAATCTTCGCAATCCCCGACTGCCCTTGCTCGATAAGCGCTGCAACTCGACCGGCGAACACCTGACTTAGCCGGGCTTGCGCGGCGCTTTTGTTAAGCGCTTCATCCTCATTTGGTAATACACTGAAGCGCAGAGCTGACGACTTTTTAGACGCGATAGTAAATTGCGCATCCTCGGCTTTACCTTGCGCGCTCACCTCAATGAAAGGGATATCTTTGTTGTAGATAAAACTATTGGGATGGCGAGTAAATATCGTATTCACTGCGGCAACCACGTCACTATCGGAGCGATAATTGGTTGCAAGCGTATACTGCCTGTCTTGCGCAACTCCTTGCTTTGCACCGATATAAGTAAAAATATCAGCTCCGCGAAAGCCGTAAATGGCTTGTTTTGGGTCGCCTATCAAGGTTAATGCGGTACTTTCCTTTGCATAAACTCGGCTAAAGATCCCATATTGAATGGGATCGGTATCCTGAAACTCATCTATCATGGCAACCGGATATTGCTGTGCAATTTTTTCGGCTAAGCGCTCACCACTGTCGCCTAACAGCGCTTGATGCAGCTGCTTAAGTAAATCGTCGGGAGAGATCAAGCCATATTCTTCTTTGTGGGCGTGAAGTAAAGCTCTTACCTCGTTCACCGCGTGTTGCACTAACGCGATTTTAAGCCCACTCCCAACCAACTGGTGGAGCTCTGCCAAGGTATCAAAGTGACGAATAAGCTTATGCTCCAGCGGCGTTGTATTCTTTTTATATTGAGCAACATCGGTGAGGCTTTCACTGCCCCAAAGTCCAAAGGAGTGATTACTGCTACCAAACTCAAACCACCATTGCTCACTGTTGACATAATCCTCCAGCGCTTGAAGATTAGCTTTTCGCCCAGGTGCCCGATTGCCTGCCAGTCCTGCGTTTTTCAACACATTGATGTAGTCAGCTTTGACTATTTCGGCCTTTAGCCACAGTGCTAATGTTTGATATTTTTCGCGAGCTGCAAACACTGCATCTAAGGAAACAGAGGGTTTAATTTCGGCATTTTCTCTTGCTAATAAGGGTCTAACTTGCTTCGCCAGGGCATATGGCGTGGCAAATTGCTCTATCACAGCCTGTGTTTTTTCTGTATCTAGTGGATAGACAAAACGTCGCCAATGATCTGCCATAGCGGCGTCAATCAGCTCGCTCTCGTCGAGAATAAACTCGAGATTAAATGCCACCTTAGACTCAAAAGCATGTTGCTTCAGCATTCTTTGGCAAAAGCCGTGAATGGTGAATATCGCGGCCTCATCCATTGACTTAGCGGCTGCATCAAGGAGATCAAAGGCACGCTTTTTATCTTCAACTTGCGCCAAAATGGCACCTATCAATTCATCTTTACAGTTTTCACCTAGTAGCACGTCTCGAGCTTGAATAATGCGTTTTCTCACTCGGTCTTTTATCTCTTGTGTTGCCGCTTCTGTGAAAGTTACCACTAAGATCTGTTCAACGCTTAACGGCTCATGTTGCTGATCAGAAGTACGCAAGCCAAGTAAATAGCGCAAATATAAACCAGTGATGGTGTAGGTTTTCCCCGTACCTGCACTGGCTTCAATTAGGTTTTGGCCACTTAGAGGCATAGTAATGGGATTAAGCATCTCCATGGCGTACCTCCTCGGCGGCATCAAGAATAGGTGTTAACAAAGTAAGGCTAAGAGCACAAAAACACGCTTCATGAGCTGACAAATCGCTAAAGCATAATTGAACATAGGGATCTTCCCCTTCTCCTCGACCAACATATTGCGGCTTAAATTTATTTACAGCCTTTTTAATATCCTGTGTCTTGGCGTATTCCATGCTAGAACTTGGAAAAAATGCCACAGGTTCACTCAGTGCTTGCTTATAAAAAGCCAGCCACTGCTCCAAATATTGCTGTGCTTGCGGCTGTGAAATAGCGGCAAAGTGCACGCTTTGATCTAGCCCAACAATATAAGTAGTGACTTCATGCCCCATTACACAGGCCGCGCAATGATGTAAAAACCCTTTAATCAAATCTTTGGCTTTAATGCTGGCACTACGATAATACACTTGCCTGTTGTCATACACACAATCAAGCCAACCAACCAGTATATGCTCTGCAACACTAAGTTTTAGCTCTAGAGGCTCCTTTGGCTCATTAAGTAATGGGGCCAGTACGTTAACCATAGGTTCAACGCGGCTGAGCAGGCCCTCCAGCTGTAGTTTGCCAATGTTTGCTTGAGGCAGCGAGCCTCGTTGTAATATCTGTTCAAGATTTAAGGGCTGTTGTTGTAGCTGAGCATCCAACACTTCATCTAAATATTGATAGCGCTCCAAAGCATCTAATGCAAAAGGCTCTTCATCGAGTGTTAACGCTTCTATTGGTTTGAGCTTAATGCCCAGCGCTTGCTGATAAAATAACTTTTGCGGCTCGCAAATGCCGCGCAGCAAATCGCTAAACTCAATTTCTGCGTCTAAAACTGGTGCCAACGGTTTTATTTCATCAGCTTGCGCCGCTCTATGCCGCCAAAGCCAGGTACGATTGTAGCTCTGTAGTGAGCCTGCTTTAAAATGTTCAGGATTAAAAGGTTGTAATGGCAGTTGTGAAGTTAATCGGGTAACAAGCGACTGCTTTGGCATATCTTCAAAATAAAAGCTGCGATCTAGATATTCAGTCAATTCGCTGACTAGAACGGATGGCACTTGGGCTTCGTTGTTAAAACAAGAGCGGCCAATATAACTGATATACAAGTTTTCTCGAGCACTGAGTAACGCTTCTAAGAACAAGTATCTGTCGTCTAGTTTTCGTGAGCGATCGCCTTTACGTCTCGTGGAGTGTGCGACTAAATCAAAACCAATAGGCTGCACAGTACGAGGATAGTCCGCGTCATTTAGACCAAGCATACACACCACTTTAAATGGAATAGCACGCATCGGCATCAACGTACAAAAGTTTACCGCTCCGGCTAAAAAGCGCTGCCCAACCCCTTTTTCTCTGACGCCTTGCTTAACCAAATACGCTAAGATTTTTGCTGAGACTGGCGCTTGAATATCGCCATTTTCATGGTGTTTTTCGATGTTCTCTATAATCTGCTCAAGCTTAAGTAAATCCCAACTCTGTTCAGACTCTGACGAGTAAAATAGCGCCATGGCTTCACGTAGAATTGCTGCGAAGTTCGTTAAGGTCTTTTCGCTGCTGAGTTGTCGCTTTAACCAAATCAGCGCATCAACAAAGCCGATAAGCTTGTTAAGTACTGCCACCGACATACCTTCGACTTCATCAGCAGGATAAATAGATGCGAACGGCGTCTGTTCGTCGTTTGTTGCAACCCCTAAGAGCAAACGGTTGAGTCCATGCTGCCAAGTATTTAGTGGTATTTTTGGCAAGCCATATTCGCTTTTATGGCTGTCATTTAAGCCCCATTTAACACTGACCTGATCAAGCCAATAGCGAATTAAGTCAAACTCATGGCTTTCAAGGTTAAACTGTTCGGCGATCGGCAAAACGCCCAACAAATCGAGAATATCCGACACGCAAAAACGGTTATTGGGTAAGTCTGTTAGTGTCACAAAAGACGTTAAAATAGGCCGCTCTTGCTCGATTGCAAGATCGGAAATCGCATAAGGGATCCTTAGCCTATCTTCACTGCTGTCAAACACTGCTTTAATAAATGGCGAATAGGTGCCCACATCAGGCATCATGACGATAATGTCTTTAGGCGTCAGGCTTGGATTTTGTTCAAACAGATTGAGTAAATAATCATGGAGCCGTTCGACCTCACGCAGTGGCGTGTGGCAATCCTGAAAAACGATACTGGTATCATCGGCCATAATGGGTAACTTGCCCTGCTGCGAAACAAACCAATTTGGATCCGCGGTTAACGACTCTCCTTTAAATGCCAACTGGTAGATCTCATGCTGTACCTGGCCAAGCAGGCTGTCATCAAACACGTCATCAAATCCATCAATCCAACTGGCATCAAGCTGCAATAATTGCTCAAAATAGTCACGCCCGAGCTTTCCCCATGAAGAAAGGAGTGGATTGCCGATGTAATAATACTCGCCGTCTTTCGCTTCGAGTTCTGGCATCTTGGCGTATTTTGCAGCGACTTTAGCTTGAGTCTTCTCATCGACTAAATCTCCCCAGTAGTGTTCACTGGGGTTAAAAAAGAATAAAAATACATTCGCTTTTTGGCCAAGTGCTTGAAAAATATCAAGCTGACTGGTCGATATGGCTGACAGTCCAAATATACAGATCCGCTCGGGAAGCTTGCCTTCTGGTGCATTGGCCAGCCCTTGCAGCAATTTCTCGTGCATGTTGGCACGGTGATATGGACTTTGTTCAAGCACTTCAACATGGTGGACTAAACGACGCCAGAGATCTGGCTGCCAAGGGGCGATGGCTTCAACATCCACATCTATGAGCGTATCTTGGCCCTGATCCCAAAGTTCAATCCACTGGGGGCGGTACATTAAATATTGGTCAAAAACGTCGGCAATTTTTTCACACAATGCAAAGAGTTTAATTCCTGACGGGTCGTCACCTAAATAGTGCTTAAGCGCAATATATTGAGGCTTATCAATGCAGTCAGGTAACAGCGTAAATAGTTTCCAAGTCATATTGTCTTTATTAAAAGCGGATTCCTTGGGAACATCATCAATAAAATTTTGGTATAGCTTCCAAATGAAGCTAGATGGTAATGGAAAGTCGACCTGTGCACTTATTCCTAAATGTTGACTCATGCCTAGTTTGAGCCATTCAGACATACCTGGAGATTGTACTAACACCACTTCTTTTGCAAAAGGGTTAGCGAGCGGTGCTGATTTTATGAGTGTGCAGAGTTGCGCCTGCAAGATTTCCATTCGATTCGATTGGATGATGTGTAACATGTTGTCTGCCATGCAGTTTAACGCTGTGTTAAGTGTATCTGAATCTTCCTATAAGCGGTAGTTATTGAGGTTAATGCGAGTGCGCTTGAATAGAAAAGCGACAACCGTCGCTTCTTAGATAAACTGTTAGAACAAATCTATATCAGAGCTCTCTTCCGGCGCTTCAATTTTATGCTCAGACAGCAACGCTTCGTAAAAACAAAGCATATCGCGACCATTATCTTTTGCGTAATAAAGCGCTTTGTCGGCGTTTTCAAGCACAGTGATGGGGAAATCATACGGGCTAATGCGAGACATTCCAACACTGACGGTAAGCTTTTTTACGAATGGAAAGTGGGTATTTCGTACCAACTCCATAAACTCGTCCATCTTAGCTTTTATTGAGTCGTAATCCGTTGGCTCAAAGACCAGTACAAACTCTTCGCCACCGAAGCGAAACAACAAGTCTGTGGAGCGAAAAAATTGGCGCATGCGCTGCGCTAATAGCAGTAAAACCTCATCTCCGCACACATGTCCGTAGTTATCGTTTACTTTTTTAAAGTGATCGATATCCATGATTGCAAGCCATGAGGTTGCGCCTTTATGCACCGAGCGCACATCACCATGCCATACCGTTTTATGTTGTTTGATAACTTGCTTTTCAATCAGTTGTTTCAAGCGCTTTTCAAACGTTTGACGATTCAGTAGTCCGGTGAGTTTATCGCGCTCGTTTTCGTGAAGAATGGTGAGATAATTTTCAAAAATGCGGCAAAATGCATTAAGTAGTACTTGATCTGCACTCGACAACCCAGTGCTTACAACTGCGATAGCACCAACTGGCTTTTCTTGAAGGCTGATAGGCACCCAACGATGCTCAATACCATCCTTAGCTTGTACGGTGATAATGCAAGCTGATTGCAAACAAGAGATTAACTCTTTATCTGGTTCTTTAACTAGGCTTCGCTCTTCCCAGTCAAATTCCTTATCGGAGAGCTTTCTTAATAGTAAGCTTCTTTCAATTGCTATCTCTCCGGGAACGAGCAGATCCTTATAAACAGCAACTTCTTTACAGCCTATAAACTCTTGAATAGTTGACACTAAGCTGTATTCAAGAGAATCGACGTCTCTCGTTTTTGTTATTCTGATAACGGAATTTAGTAAATCTTCTTGCATGTCCGACGCACTCACAACTGCATTGCTGGCATATTATTACACACTTAGCGAACAAATAAACTCCAAAGTACTCCTTTATTCCTATCAATGTTAAAAAATAAGCTACAATCCAGTTGACTATTAATTAGCAAATGCTTGACAGTAAAATACTTAAAACACATTCAAGCTAAATGGATAAAGATGACAACTTTTATACCAAAAGTTGCCGCTTTCCCTCTGACGCTAGCTATAAGCTTATGCAATATACAAAAAAATGCCAAACTTAAGTGTCTGGCATCCCACTAAATTCATACTTATGGATTGGTTTTAGTCTAATGTTGCAAGCATAGACTCATCATACTCTTTCACGGCTTGACCGGCTTGCACCCTCTCCACATAATCAGGATTAGCAATAAACGGCCTACCAATCGCCAATAAGTCAAATTTTTGGTTTTGGATAGCCTCAGCACCTGACTCAGCTGTATAGCTCCCCACACCTACCAACGTTCCTTTATAAATGCTACGCAAGTAAGCTGAAGCACTGCCACCCAAATAATCAAACTCCATCGCATCGTCGAAGATGCCCAGATGCAGATAGGCTAAGTTGCGGCTGTTTAACGCTTTAATGAGGTAATCAAATACAGCTCTGTCTCTTTGGTCGCCATCCATATTGAAGTAAGCGCCAGGTGATAGTCTTAGGCCGACTCTGTCAGCACCGATACGCTCAGCAATGGCATCTGTTACTTGCAAAGCAAATCGGCTCATGTTTTCTGGCGTTTGACCATACTCATCGGTACGCTGATTCGCAGCGTAATGTAAAAACTGGTCAATTAAATAACCATTGGCACCGTGAATTTCAACTCCATCAAAACCAGCTTCTATTGCGTTTGCTGCCGCTTGTGCATAATCGGCAATGAGCTTTGTAATGTCTTCCTTAGTAGCTGCTTTTGGCGTTTGGTAGGTTAAATCACGCATTCTTGGAATAGAACCTTCGATACCAATAGCTGAAGGTGCTAAGACCTCTCCATCAAAGAAGTATGGATGGGCTACACGTCCAACGTGCCACAATTGTGCAAACATTTTGCCGCCTTCAGCGTGTACCGCATCCGTTACTTTCTTCCATCCTGCAATTTGTGCTTGTGTAAATAGCCCCGGCGTATTTGGGTACCCTTGAGCATCAGGGCGAATAATCGTTGCTTCACTAATGATTAATCCCGCTTTTGCTCGCTTTGCGTAGTACTTCACCATGTCATCGGTAGGCACTAAGTCGTCGTCTGCCATACAGCGCGTCAACGGCGCCATCAAGATGCGATTATTGAGTGATATGGTGTTATTTAGCTTAACATTTTCAAAAAGTACCTGTGGCATGTATGACTCTCCATATATTTGAATATACATTCAAGATAGGGATTCTTGAATTATTATTCAAGTTAAACCTTTACATTTTTTTCATTGTTATCAAAAATGGGCTGAAGTCTTGGTATAATGGTGATGTTTAAACACATTTTGTGCACTTAGGAAATCAATGAGAACAGCTGAGTTTGATAGAGAAACCGTACTGAGAAATGCCATGCAAGCATTTATGACTTATGGCTACAACAAAACCAGTATGCCCAAACTGACCGAAGTAACCGGACTCCATCCGGGTTCTATCTACTGTGCGTTCAAAAATAAAAAAGGTTTGCTATTAGCCGCCATAGATCAATATCAAGCAGACCGACGAGTGCATTATCAAAAGCTGTTCGAAAACAGCACTAGCCTTCGCTGTGCACTTGAGCGATTCTTACAAGATCTTGTCGGTGAATGTTTAGGCGACGAGTCAAAGAAAGTGTGTTTGCTCACCAAAACGCTTAATGAAATTGGCGAGCAGGATGCGGAAATTCAAGCGGCACTCAGCGCTAACTTGCACCAATTTGAATCACTGATCAGGCAACAGTTTTTGATAGCTTGGCCCGATAGTGAAGCATTAAGTGAAGAGGAAGCCACAAAGAGGGCCCGTTTCTTTATTATGTCTGTATATGGTATTCGAACTTATGCAGCGACGCAGTGCGATAGCTCACACCTAAATGCACTGGCAGATAGATTATTGGAAGTCTCAGTTTAAAGCCGAGAGCTTTGCGCTTGGCTAAACTGCTGTTTAAACGTATCGTGTAAACTCTTGTCTATGTATTCTAGATGCCAATTAATAAAGCGCTCGTCCATCGTCAAGCCCGCCAATACAGAATTAATCGCCGCTAAAAACCCGCGTGTAACGGGTGTATCCCGACAAGCGATATGCCCAGTAATAAATGGAGCAAAACCACTAACCGCAATTGGTACGGGTTTTTCTGATGCATCTTTCGCGTGGTATGCAATAACCGAGGGATATTCAAGCAGCAACTCAAAACGTTTGCTCATCAACATAGAATACATTTGCGCTTCGTTTTCGCTGCCTTCTTTCACGTAGAGCTGATCTGGCGGCGTCTGCTGTATCATGGCGTCGGCAATATCACCATATGAGCGCTCTTTTTCTACGCCCAACAACCATTTGGGATGACTCGTTAACAATGCCTCTAGGTTTTGCTCGGTTTGTGTAGACAACAATTGCACTGAGGGTGCAGCAAAAACTTGTAACCCCAAAAAGTAAGTGGTCGGCTCTGAAAATAGCAATGTTTTACTGCGCGCTTTATTCACAACTAAGTTTCTAACGCACTCCCCTTCACCTCCTGCAATATTTTTAAGCGCACGGTCAACACTGGCATCAGACTGTGTAATCTCAAACTGAGTTAATTGGCTTTGCAGATAGGAAAATACACGGCTTTCGGTTTGAACACCTTGAGAAGGGTTATTGTAAATTGTGATTGCTTGCGGCTGGGGCTGAGCGATTGAATAGCTACAACAAAATAACAAACCAATTAGTATGCCAAGTCTATTCATTGATACATCCTTTTATTTCCCGTTGAAACGTGCCACACGCCGTTTGATATATAAGGCAGAGTATACAACGAGAACAAGCCCAAGATAAATGAATCACCGGAATTGATATCTACGGATACTTTTCATACAACACTGTTACTTTCGATATTTTTCGTACAGAGAATCAATTGAGTATTCAAATAGCGCTTTTATATGATTTTTAGCCTCTGGAATTGAGACAAGCTCAAAATCGACTGAAGCAGATTTACCACCAAAGAGTCCAAAAGTAGCTGGCTTAGACACAATATCCAAAGTCAGTAATCCGCGGTTATTTTCTATTGGTGTCAATTGGTAAGACGCGCACTTACCGCCTTCATCGCCAAGTATAAAAAAGAACCCGCCACCTTCCCCAAGTGCCTCAAACAACTCCAATTCCTTGTCCCAAGGGTAATGATCAATAACATCCCAAGCCTCACGATAAGACTGTAATTCTTTTTCATAATTGATGAGCTCAGTGCCACCGTCACGATGTTGGTAATAGACTTTAACTCGCCTCATTAAACTTTCCTTATCCACTAACATCACATTTTTTGAGAATTTGCTGCCGGAGAAAAGCCTTCAGCAGCTTAGTTGACATACTCTACATTTGCGCCGCAAATACGTCATGTATTTTCTCTGGCGTTAGCTGGTTGAAATCACCGTCATGATAGTTTTCGACATATTCAACGTTGCACTAAAGTTAAACTCGAAAAAGCGTCAAATATCGAAGCGAAGTTTGTAACAATGCTGGTCTTTATATGTTTTTAAATTTACTGCTTTGAAGTAGAATTTTTCGCGTTCACTTCTCGCTGGCAAAGTTTCAAATTCAACATGTTCTTGAGCGTTAAATGAAAATGGAAGAATTAAAATCAAATTATTAAACTTTCCTTCAAGAATATATCTAGTAGTTTTATTCGTCGCCTCTTTACTTACTTCTAAAGACATTATTTGAGGTAAATTTGCGTCTGGTAGTCTCACACCATAAGCAATTTTAGCCTCGTACTTAAATGAGCTGAACCCTTCATCAGAGAGTAACCATTCAATAACATTATCGAATAAATTCAGTTCATCATCAGGGAGTAACGATAGTAAGCATTTTAAAAGAGCCTTGTAAACTTTCACTTGAGAAAACTTTGGCATTACAACATTGAAACCTTTGTCGAGTGTTTCAAGGCCAGCCTGTATTTTTATAAAATTAAAATCTCCAGAGATCTTACGACCCCCTTTAAAATGAACTTCGTTAAAGCCATTTTTCCCTCTTATTCTAGTGATAAATGATGGTGGGATGAACTTAGCTAATTCGGCTTCATACTTAGCGAACTTTCTATTACAAAAATCACATTCATTTATAGTAAAGACACTTTTGTTTCCAAGCATTTCCGGAACAGAGTGCGATCTGTTTTTGAAAGATACAGAGTGGCTTTTACAAAACCTACAAATGTTGGTATTAGTTCCTATTACTTTCTTCGGCCAATCCAAGTTATCTTTTTGTGTATGTAAAAATAAGCAGTTATTCAAGCTGGTTCCCAGAAATAGAAAGAGTTACGATATAAACACCTTGCATATATATTCTCCAATCGGAGTAATTCTCAAGCAGAAAAATATCATAAGTATAAATTGCAGGCACCCACTTCAAATGTGATTCAAATATGTAGTGTTACTTCTGAGCGACTTTTATCGAATTGTAAGTCTGAAGCATTTGTTGGTATTCCCTACTACTTTCTCCAAGTCGCAACTTAATTTCCTGCATAGCTTTTTTAAAGTCTTTCATTTGAGCACCAGAGACAACAAACGGCTCGGTAGGGGGAACATCAATCTTCCAGTTACATGTTTCTAATATAGGAGATAAAGCTGTTTTCAAACCTGTAGTATTAAATACCGCTGTAACAGGGCTTTCGTTATAAGGAGTTATTTGTGCCACGAATTGATTTGATGAAGTTATATCACGCAGTAAGCTCATAGAATTTTGCGCAAAGGATGCTTTTTTATCAGTAGATAAAGACCAATTGGAGGTTTCTGCTGATTTAGACCCAACTCGGGTTGTGACTATTGCTTCACTACCCAAATAATCATTCCAATTTATGTAAACTTCTGTTTTACCACTTTTACAACGGACATAAAAGTTTATTGGATTCCCCAAGATATTTGATCCATTAGATGCAATGAGAGAAAGAGTTATCGTCTTTGTATCATCTAAAGGGTTGATTTGGGTAAATATTCTCCAATCCCCTTCGGTGCGTTTCGTTTCCTTCACTGTACTTACAAAACCTGACTTTTGAGCCAGTTCATCGTAACAAGCTAACCTATCAAGGGATGAAGTATTGTTAGCACATTTAGAAAACTCAGTTTTATTAATTGCTGCTTGTGTATTTGCGGCATAAAGCAAAAGCAATATTTGATAAGCTGTATTAGGTTTGAAAGAAAGCATGAGTGAATTCCCTTTTAGTAATAATTGATACTGTTATGAGTAAAACAAATCATTGTAGCAATAAATAGTAACTCCCCTGTAATACGCGATTGTATCTGCGATATGTTCATGCCATACCTCGTCGGCAAGCTGCGGCGGTGTGATTGGCGTATCTGGATATTTCGACTTCAATATCAGAAATTGTCTATACAGTACTTCTGCTTGAAAACAATCAGCCTCTGTCATCCCAGCTGCGGTTTTGAGTCTATGTGTTACTCGGCTCAGATCCAAGCCCTTAAGTCGCTCACTAAGATTTGTCATCTTAATGTTCCTTTCTGCTTTCTATCTTCAGGGTATCAAATCTAAACTTAGCGCTATTTTCAAAATTGGACAACCTCTGGCAATGCTAGGTGCTAAATACTCGAGTATTCAAAACCTCTTTAAATATTAAATAGCTTCTGAATATCCAAAGTTTCATCAATTAGGTAACACACAATTTGTCTGGGAAAGTTGATAAGAGGAGAATTCAAGGCACAAAAAAACCAGCTTTAGCTGGTTTTAGGATGGCGGAGAGAGAGGGAGTCGAACCCTCGATACGCTATAAACGTATACACGAGTTCCAGTCGTGCGCCTTAAGCCACTCAGCCATCTCTCCGCACTGAATTGCGGGGCTAATACTATGAAAAGCCTCGCACTTTATCAAGCAGTTTTTTGCTTTTAGGATCTATTTGTCTATTAATCCTACTATTTCTGCAAGGATGCAGAAAAATCTAGCATGCGATTAAGCGAACGTAGTGCGCCTTCACGCAATTCCATATCAACGAAGACTTCTTTGCCTTGTGGGCTGATAAGCGCTTCTTCAATTGCCTGTAGGCCGTTCATTGCCATCCAAGGGCAATGGGCACAGCTACGACATGTAGCGCCTTCACCAGCGGTTGGTGCTTCGAAGAATTCTTTCTCAGGGCAAAGTTGCTGCATTTTATAGAAGATACCGCGATCGGTGGCAACGATAAACTTCTGATTATCCATTTCTTGCGCAGCTTTAATTAATTGACTCGTTGAGCCTACTGCATCCGCTAAGTCTACGATTTCCGCAGGAGACTCAGGGTGAACCAGTACCGCAGCGTCAGGATGTAGCTGCTTCATGTCTTTAAGGGCTTTGGTTTTAAATTCATCATGAACGATACACGCACCGTTCCACATGATCATATCGGCGCCCGTTTTCTTTTGGATATAAGAACCTAAGTGCTTATCCGGACCCCAGATGATTTTTTCGCCTTGCTCATCAAGGTGCTCAACAATCTCAAGCGCGCAAGAAGAGGTGACGATCCAATCCGCTCTGGCCTTTACCGCAGTTGAGGTATTGGCGTATACCACCACTTTTCTGTCTGGGTGTTGATCGCAAAACGCAGAAAACTCGTCGATAGGGCAACCAACGTCCAACGAGCAAGTTGCTTCGAGCGTTGGCATCACAACAGTTTTGTGCGGTGTTAATATTTTTGCCGTTTCGCCCATAAAGCGCACGCCGGCGACGATGATCATGTCTTTGTCTTCTTGCTTAGCGCCAAACCGTGCCATTTCTAATGAATCAGCAACACAGCCGCCAGTTTCTTCAGCAAGTGCTTGGATCTCAGGATCAGTATAATAATGGGCAACCAGTACCGCATTTTTTTCAACTAATAGCGCTTTGATACGCGCTTTATACTCTGCTTTTTCTTCAACGGTAAGAGGGGCAGGTTTTGGAGGGAAGATATAATCTTCCGGCATAATACGTTCAGCTAGACTCATTTCTCGACCACTAGTCCACATTGCATAATTAGGTAGAATTATACGAAAAATACAGGGGTAATCCTAGCGAATGTTTAGCTCAAAATGGCGAGTTTAAGAAAGTATTTTGAATAATATATGAAGAATATGAGGATGGTGGGTCATGATGGACTCGAACCATCGACCAATGGATTAAAAGTCCACTGCTCTACCAACTGAGCTAATGACCCGCTCAAGAATAATAAGTGCCATTGATTCGTCCTGAAGAGGTGTTCCGGCTCGTCGTCCTGACTCGCGTTCAAAAAGCTGCGAAGCGTTGCTTCGGTCTTTTTTCACCCAACTGAGCTAATGACTTGCTCAAAATTGAATTCGTGTGCTTGTAAGTGGTGGGTCATGATGGACTCGAACCATCGACCAATGGATTAAAAGTCCACTGCTCTACCAACTGAGCTAATGAC
>NZ_SGPH01000078.1:0-429 GCF_004208915.1 Pseudoalteromonas sp. CO342X | reverse complement strand
TGTCAGTGGGGTCGCATTATAGGGCGATCCGATTTTAGTGCAACCCTTTTTTTAAAGAAAATTGCGAAAAAACGTTTTTTCGAGCAAAAATAAAGCGAAACGCTTGTTTTTGACACTTAACCGTATAAAAAGAGAACAAAAAAGAGGTGTTGTATGCCGTTTATGTGTAGTACCGCGTGTTATCAACACGATTGAGTCTCTATTCTATAAATGGGGAATATCACTTAAGAAGGTTCGAGAACAGTTATTGAATTACTAGGAATGACTCTTTTTGTTGGTCGCGATATAAAATCGCTGCTACAGGGTATTAAAAATGGCTGTACTCAATAATGGAGAACGACCCTTTTCGATAGTCGCGATATAAAATCGCTGCTACAAGGTATTAAAAAGTATGTACGTCTTATCGGGGAAATGGCCCTTTCACTAGCC
>NZ_SGPH01000077.1:0-443 GCF_004208915.1 Pseudoalteromonas sp. CO342X | reverse complement strand
CTTAATGACACGCAACCATCTGTTGTTACTAGCGCCAATAACGCCCAAAACGTGCTCTGCTCTCGCGGCCAAAACCTGTTGATGTTTGATGACACCCCAAATACCCCGCATATTGTGTTGCAAACCTTAGCGGGCAACCAGCACTTGGTGTTACATGGGGATAAAAAGCAGCCTTACATTCACTGGCTTGCGCAACTAGGCGCAATGAATATTTTTGCAGCCAAAGACATACAACTTGGCAGTGTTAAAAGCGCAATCCGACTACTTACCAATAAAACCTTTATTGCCAGCGCCAAACAACAACTGGCACTGGAGAGTAAAAAGTCGGTGATTGCCGATGCAACAACCAACCTAGACGTCACCGCCAATCAAATTGACGTCAGCGCCAAACAAGATTTGACCCTTAAGGCGGGTCGCAGCCATCGCAGTGTTATCCAAAGTGA
>NZ_SGPH01000076.1:0-459 GCF_004208915.1 Pseudoalteromonas sp. CO342X | reverse complement strand
CAACACAATATGCG
Source organism: Pseudoalteromonas sp. CO342X (assembly GCF_004208915.1). NCBI lineage: Bacteria > Pseudomonadati > Pseudomonadota > Gammaproteobacteria > Alteromonadales > Pseudoalteromonadaceae > Pseudoalteromonas > Pseudoalteromonas sp. CO342X. The sequence goes on along the minus strand of NZ_SGPH01000076.1, from coordinate 445 downwards.
GGGTATTTGGGGTGTCATCAAACATCAATAGGTTTTGGCCGCGAGAGCAGAGCACGTTTTGGGTGTTATTGGCGCTAGTAACAACGGATGGTTGGGTGTCGTTAAGGGCAAAGCCTAACAGGTAACTTTGGTCTGGGTCGTTGTTCATACAACCGATGAGCACATTACTGTCTGGCAGCAGTGGAAAGTGTAATCCCGTTGGTTGCTTTTGGCCGCGACAGGCATATTGTGTGAGGCGCTTTACTGATTCGGTGACCTGACTATCAAAATGTACTTGCGTGGCATATTGCCCTTGTGTATCGACATGAGGATTAGTCTTTGACCCCGACAGCGAGCGCACTGTGGCGGTAAACACCATCGGTTTAGGACTATGCTCTGGGGGCGCGATACGTATTGGCTCACCTCGTGGTACACACACCGACTCGCTATGGTGAGCAACTTGGTT